>CAZBXJ010000067.1:0-5686 GCA_964495775.1 uncultured Thermoplasmatales archaeon
TTTCTTTCTCTCCTTTATTCTTTCAATTTGTTTTTCTATTGCCAGTATTGCCTTTTTCATTGCCTGGCGGAATCCCCATCCATCATCATCTGCTACAAAAAAACCTTTAGGAGATGAAAGCCTGATTTTGCAATATACCAAAGGCAATCCATGCTTCCTCTCTTTATGCTGTTTTAAATAACAATATAGATATCCATTTTCTAAAAATTCTTCATGCTTCCTTATAAATTCATTTATGTATGTCATTGCCTCATCCCTATCAAATCCTTCTATTTTGTGAAGCTCTCCAGCAAGCTGGGCAAATATTTTTTCCTCTCTTGCATAACTTGCAATTGGCTCCAGCAAATCTTTTTTTGTTACTATGCCTACAAGCTTATCATCTTCGCAAATCAACATTCCTCCAAAACCGTTTTTGAGCATTTCTTCCACAACTTCTTTAACTGTGGCATTAGGAGGCATTGTGATTGGCTCATCAGCCATAATGCCCTTTACCGGAATCTTTAGGTAGCTTTTCTTTTCTGCAATAAATTCTCCATACTCCGGCTTATCTTCTGGATGAACAACCTTTTCCATAATGTCTCTTACTGTTATTATTCCAACCAACTTTCCATTCTCCACTACTGGCAATCTTGATATGTTTCTTTCCTTGAAAATTCTTATAACTTTCCCAATGCTTTCATCAGGAGTTACTGTTATTGGCTCTTTTGTCATGAACTTTTCTATCTTTTCATTTCCAAATTCTTCTTCTATTACTCTTCTTAAAATATCATCATCTCTTATCATTCCAACCAGCTTGCTATCCTCGAACACAGGCAGATGATATATATCACTTTCAAGCATTAATCTAGCCACTTCTTGTACTGGCGAAGAGGGCTCAACACGAGGTGCATGTTTCACAAAATTCTTTACCTTTGCTTCTGGAGGAATCTTCGCCCTTACAATATCCTTTTGCGTTAAGATGCCCTTGTATTCTTTACCATCCATTACCACCAGAGTATCTGTTTCCTCTTCCTCAAACAGCGAAATTGCTTTGGCTATATCTTCATTATAGTCAATTACAGCAAAATCGTTTGTCATTAACTGCTGGGCATAGATTAACATTATTTCACCTCCCTTTCAAATTTTTTAGCAATCTCAACATATCTATCCAATTCTTCCTTAGCTATTGGCTTAACATTCTTCAGAGCTTCTTCAAAATGTCTCTTTTCAATTTTCAGCTTCTTGATTTCTTCCTTATCCATTTTTCCTCCCTTGCTTATATACTCTCTTATCGCCGCCATCACAGCCTCATTGCATACTGCTGCAATATCGGCTCCAGTATATCCTTCTGTTCTCTCTGCAAGTTCATCTAAATCAACGTCCTTAGCCAATGGCTTCTTTCTCGTATGTATCTTGAATATTTCTTTTCTTGCTTTCTTATCAGGAGGAGGAATGTAGATAAGGCGGTCAAATCTTCCCGGCCTGAGCAATGCAGGGTCAATTATATCCGGCCTATTTGTTGCAGCGATTACAGTAACATCTCTAAGTTCTTCCAAACCATCCAATTCTGTAAGCAGTTGAGATATCACTCTTTCTGTAACGTGGGTATCTCCTAAGCTTCCTCTTGCTGGGGCTATAGCATCGATTTCATCGAAGAATACTACGCATGGTGCTGCCTGCCTTGCTTTTCTAAATGTTTCTCTTACCGCTCTCTCGCTCTCTCCAACCCATTTTGATAGGAATTCTGGTCCTTTTACACTAATGAAATTTGCCTCACTCTCAGTAGCTACAGCTTTTGCCAGTAAAGTTTTTCCTGTTCCAGGAGGACCGTAAAGCAATATGCCTTTTGGTGGCTTTGCATCCATATGGCTGAATAAATCATTGTATTTTAGAGGCCATTCTACAGCTTCTCTCAACTTCTGCTTTGCCTCTTCTAGCCCACCAATGTCATCCCAGTGAACATTTGGAGTTTCTATAACTACCTCTCTTAAAGCAGATGGAGTCATTGATTTAAACGCCTCATAAAAGTCTTTTTCTGTAACCTCCAGCTTTTCTAAAATTTCAGCAGGAATCTTCTCCGCTTCCAAATCAATTTCTGGAAGTATGCGACGCAAAGCGCGCATCGCTGCTTCCTTACACAAAGCTTCCAAGTCAGCGCCGGAAAAGCCATGTGTCATCTCTGCTAGCTTATCCAAATCAACATCTTTGGCAAGAGGCATTCCACGAGTATGAATTTCCAAGATTTCTCTTCTTCCCTTCTTATCTGGAATGCCAATTTCTATTTCCCTATCAAACCTTCCTGGACGTCTTAAAGCTGGATCTATAGCATTTATTCTATTTGTTGCTCCTATAACAACAACTTTGCCTCTCTCTTCCAATCCATCCATTAAAGCCAGCAGTTGAGCAACAACTCTCCTTTCTACCTCTCCTGTAACCTCTTCACGCTTAGGAGCAATGGAGTCAATTTCATCAATGAAAATAATAGATGGAGCATTTTCTATTGCTTCTTTAAATATTCTTCTCAAATTCTCCTCGCTTTCTCCATAATATTTGCTCATTATTTCTGGCCCACTTAATGAATAGAAGTTAGCATTGGTTTCATTTGCTACAGCTTTTGCCAGTAAAGTTTTTCCTGTTCCAGGAGGACCGTAAAGCAATACACCCTTAGGAGCTTCTACACCTAAACGTTCAAACAACTCAGGATGTTTTAACGGCAATTCAACCATCTCTCTTATCTGCTTTATTGCCTCATCCAGTCCACCAATATCTTCATATGTGACGCGAGGAACCTTAAGCTCTTCTTTAGCAACTTTCTCACTAACCTTAATTTCAGTTGTAGCTCCTATAATGACAGCATCAGCTGGAGGAGAGTGAGAAGTAACAACTAAATCAAGCTTCCTACCCATTATATTAAGCTCTATTTTATCTCCTTTTGTTATAACTCTTCCCTCCAAAACATGAGCTAAATAATCTTCTATTCCAATAATTCTTAGCTCTTCAGTAGGAGCAAAAACAACTTTTTCAGCTGTTTTAGCCT
Source organism: uncultured Thermoplasmatales archaeon (assembly GCA_964495775.1). Lineage (GTDB taxonomy): Archaea > Thermoplasmatota > E2 > UBA202 > JdFR-43 > JAPDJP01. The sequence goes on from CAZBXJ010000067.1 coordinate 3,017, forward strand.
TTATTTTCTTAACTTTAACCTTATCATCTATACCAACTCCAGCATTTTTTCTTGTTGAACCATCAATTCTAATTATACCCTTTCCAGCATCTTCAGCATAGCCGGGCCAATAAATACATGCGGTTTTTTTCTTTCCTTCAATTAGTATAACATCTCCCGGGGTTAATCCCATTTCCTCCGCAACTTCCGGATCTATTCTGGCTATGCCACGCCCAACATCTCTTGCTTTTGCCTCCTCAACCTTCAAAATTTTCTCCACCATTTACATCACCTCCAAAAAATTAGAAAATAAAAAATGGGGGAGATTACTCGATCTTTATTTTCTTCCCTGCCTTCTTTGGCTTCGCTTTCTTTAACTCTACGTCCAAGACGCCATTCTGATATGTTGCCTTGGCAGAGTTTGGATCTACTTCGCACGGCAGTTCGACTTCTTTGTAATATTTTCTATCTTTGGTATCCACCTTGATTGTCAATGTATTCTCTGTTACTTCGAGATCAATGTCCTCCTTTTTAACTCCAGGCACTTCTGCTGTCACACTGACTTTGTCATCAGTTTCCATTACATCCACCAATGGCTCCCTGTATTCCTCGCTTATTTTGCCGAACCCTGGCTTAACATTGCCAAATTCTGTAACATGTGGCTTACCATCAGGTCCAATGCGGACACTCCAGCCATAGATGTATGGTCCGCCCTCCTCTGGAGATGGCACTCTGCCCTCCATGGCATCTCTGATTAGCTTATTCATATATTGCTGCATTCTGCGAAATCTCTCTTCAAATTCTTCGAATATGTCCTCAAAGCCCCACTCACCAAACCAATCAAATGGATCCTTATCCTTTCTGTCCTTTCTCCTTACCATTTTCACCACCTCAAACAATATAATTGCTGTTATATAAATATTTTACGTTCATTTTATGAATTTTATTGCTAATGGCATAAGAAAGGCAATCAAGCCAAAAAGCATTGCCACCAATGTTGTTTTCCTTGCCAGCTCATTTTTATATTTAAACAGCAGGAAAATTGAATAGGAAAATATAGACAACGAAACCAAAAGAGGAATGAGGAAAACAGGATTATTGTAATATCTCTCATCTATATTAAAAAAGAAGGGAATAACGCTTGCAACCATTGCAATTAAAATAAAAAAAGATGCGAGTAAGTTTGCTTTCTTTATTCCTAAGTAAAAAGGAAATGATTTTGTTTTTCTTATCTTGTCTCCTTCAAAATCCATAACATCCTTTAAAATTTCTCTTCCTGCGCCGGCAAAAAAGGCAAGAAAAGAAAAGAAGTAGACTATGGTTTTTATTTGCCCGATAGCTGAGCCGAAAATAAAAGGAATAGCCATTGTAAATGCAATGTAAAAGTTTCCAATAACCTTTATTTCCTTCAATTTTGCATCATATAGAATGGCTAGTAAAGCATTTATTAAAGCAATGAAAAAGCAAATTTTGTTTATAAAAAGGGCTGTTGCTACACCAATAGGAATGGCAATACCTGCTATAATCAAAGCATCCCCCTTCTTTAAATCTCCTCTCACCAATGGTCTATCCATCCTTTTATTTTTTAAATCTACTTCATAATCAAAATAATCATTTAAAGAAAATGTGCCAACTTCCATAAATAAGGCTGTTAAAAAACCCAAAATGCATTTTTGTAATGATGTTGCTCCTCCTAAAATTGCTCCTATTATAACAGCTATGCCAAACATTATGCCGTGGTCGAGCCTTGTTAAATCATAAAATGCTTTTACCTTCATATTAACTCCAGTACTTTTTTAACATCATTTTCAAATTTTTCTTTAAGCCATGGTGAATATATACAAGCTGCTGGATGATAAGTTGGCAGAATTTTTATCCCATGCAAAGGACTATTAAAAACTTTTCCTCTTACTCTGCTTATATTCTCAGCTTTAAATCCGTATAATGGCAAGATGGTTTGGGTGGCAAAATTCCCTAAAGTTAAAATGACTTTCGGCTTTATGATTTCTAACTGTTTCTTTAAATATGGTAAACATTTCTCAATTTCATCTTTCATTGGATTTCTATTATTAGGTGGGCGACATTTAATAACGTTGGTTATATAAACCTCCTCTCTCCTTATCCCATTTTTTTCCAAAATTTCTGTAAGCAACTGCCCAGCCTTGCCAACAAAAGGGCGAGCCATCTCATCTTCTGTTTTGCCGGGAGCCTCACCAACAAGCATCAAATCTGCATAATAGTTGCCTTCCCCCGGCACCGCATTTTTTCTATATTTCCAGAGTCTGCATTTCCTGCATTTTTTAATTTCTTCTTCCAGCTCCTTCATTTCTTCCTCCTTTCTTTTATCTCCCTTATATAAGGATATCTCATTATTTTCCCGCAATTAAAACAAGTTACAACAACTTTACTTTTTTTAAGCCTAACCCTGCAATTCTTTCCCGGCAAAAGATAAGATAGGCAATGCTTGCAAAATCTTCTTTTATATTGCCTAGGCATTCTAACTAAATACCTCATAGCAATTTTTCTTGCAAGCCATACATATCTGTTGGCAAGCTCCATCCTATTTTCAAATGCTCTTCTTTCTGCCTGTTTAAAAAGAATATGAATTCTCTGCAATGCTATTCTTTTCCTTTCCTTTCTCACATTTCCATAAGCTAAAAAAATACTTATTCTTTATGAAAAACAGCGAAA
>CAZBXJ010000068.1:0-5659 GCA_964495775.1 uncultured Thermoplasmatales archaeon
GTCTTTTCAATTTCCATTATACCTGCATATAAAAAGGCAATATATTATTTTTCTTGCATTACAGTTCATAGTAATATTCTCCTATAGCCTTTTGCTCTCTATCTAAAGAAGAATCAGGTTTATTCACTCTTGGCCTATTGCTTTCTTCATCCCTTCTAAATGTTATGCCCAAATCCTTCAAGAACAAATTCATTCCTTCCCTTAAACTAAATGGTCCTCTTGCCACACCTTTCCTTCCAGGCTCACCGGAAAAAACCATTAATGATTGGCTAACCATATCTATGAAATAAACATCGTGTTCAACCACCATTGCAGCTTTACTTTCTTTTTCCATTATCCTTTTTATTACTTTTGCAACTTTCATCCTTTGCTTTGCATCAAGATAGGCAGATGGCTCATCTATGAGGTAAATATCTGCCTCTAAGCTTAAAGAATAAGCTATCGCTACCGTCTGCAGTTCACCTCCAGAAAGATTTTTTAATTCATGGTCATACAAATCTTTTATGCCAAGAGGATGCAAAATTTCCTTTTCATATAAGGAATGGAAGTTTTTCTTATTTTTTTCAAAAAGCATTCTTACTGTGCCTTCTGCTGGCTTTATGTATTGGGGCTTATAGCTAACTTTAACTTTTGAATCTATTTTGCCTTCATCTGGCTCAATTATTCCAGCGAGCATTTTTACAAATGTTGTTTTTCCTATCCCATTTGGACCGACGACGCCAATAACTTCTCCCTTGCATATCCTTCCTTGCTCAACTTCAAGCTCAAACCCATTGAAACTTTTCCTAAGCTTTCCAAATTCTATTAAAATTTCTTTTTCCTCCAGCTGCTTAGGAGGATGCTTTTCAAATTTTATCTCCTCTCCAAACCTCACATTTTCTTCCTTTAAATAGCCAGATAGGTAAAGATTTATTCCATGTCTAACTGTTTTTGCTCCCGCTACAACACCATAAACACCTTTCTTTCCATACAAAATATGAATTATATCTGCCAGAAAATCTAAAACTGCCAAATCATGCTCCACCACAACAACCATTTTGTCTTTTGCCAATTCCCTTATCTTTTTAGCCATTTCAAGCCTATTCTTTATATCAAGATATGAAGAGGGCTCATCAAAGAAATAAATATCTGCATCCTTTTCCATGGCAACAGTTATTGCTATCTTTTGCAATTCTCCACCAGAAATCTCACTCATATTTCTGTCCAAAAGCTCATCCAATCCATTTCCTTCCACTCCCATTTCTTCTATAAAATCCTTGACTTTTCCTTTGTATGATGAAAGTTTATCAACATACTGTGGCTTAAAGGAAATTTTAAGTTCATTGTTGGCAATTCTTTTAAAAAAATTTGCAAATTCTGTTCCCCTCCATTCTTCTATTATTTCATCCCAGCTCAGCTCCTCATCCACTCTTCCTAAATTTGGCTTGAGTTTTCCAGAAAGAATGTTTAGAGCTGTTGTTTTTCCTATTCCATTTTCTCCAAGCAAACCAACAACTTTTCCCTGCCTAGGCAGAGGCAATCTGAAAAGTCTAAAACCATTCACTCCATACTGATGAACCAAATCTTCTTTAAGCTCTTCAGCAAGATTTTCTATATGTATCGCTTTGAAAGGACATTTATGAACGCATATTCCACATCCAACGCATAGCTCCTCATGTATAGTTGGCTTTTCCTCTCCTTCCAGAATTTCTATGGTTTTAACTCCCGCCCTTACTCTTGGACAGTATTTAATGCATTCCAAAGCACATTTTTTTGGCTGGCACCTATCTTTATCTAATACTGCGACTCTCATTTTTCATTGCATATTCAACAATTTTATTTAAGCTTGTAATTACTATACTTGGCTCTTCAAATACAGGTATTTTTAATTCAGCAAGCCTTTTCTTTTGCTCCTCCACAAACTTTCCTCCTAAAGCCAAAGCAACATAAAATCTTTTCCTCTTTTTTATCTCTTCATAAAATTTTTCTAAACTTTCCGCCAGAGGAGCATCCTGAAAAACAAAAACTAAAAGGATAATTTCTGCTTTGCTTTTGTCAATAGCATCAATATAATCATCTGCTGTTGCACTTCCTGTTAAATCATTTACATTAACCAGCTCCAGATTTTTTACCATATCAATAAAGTCACAAGCCAATACAGATGGACCAGCACCATTTGTTATTATCTCTATTTTCTTCCCTTTAGGCAATCCCTGCATAGATAAAATTTTAATTATGCCAAAAAACTCATCAAAGTTATCTGCAAAAATTATGTTTTTTTGTCTGCATACTCCTTTAAAAATTTCATAGTTTGTAGCCATCGCCCCCGTATGAAGCATCGCCGCCTTCTGCCCAAGTTGGCTTCGTCCAGCTTTTAGTATTATGATTGGCTTTTTTATTTCTCTTTCAAAAAATTTCCTTCCAATGTCTTCAATATACATTGCAATAAGCTCTGTTTCCCTATCATTGAATAAATAGTTTGTTAGTTCAATTTCATCAATATCTGCCTTGTTGCCATATGAAACAAATTTGCTTACACCTATACCTTCATTTGCCAGTTTTTCAAGCAATGCTATACCAAATGTTCCTGATTGCGTTAAAATGGCTACATTTCCAAATTTGGGCAAATCCATGTTTTTTTGGAAAAATGTATTGAAACCATTTTTTCCGTTAAATACACCTATGCAATTTGGGCCTATTATCCTAACACCATATTTTTTTGCTGTGCTAACAAGCTCTTTTTCCAAATCTTCATTGCCCACCTCTTTAAATCCTCCGGAAATTATAACCACATTTTTGATTCCCTTTTTCCCGCAATTTTCAATGGCATCAATGCATTTTTTTGCATCAATAGCAATAACAGCCAAATCAATTTCATCTTCTATTTCATCTATGCTTCTATAACATTTTACTCCCAAAATTTCATTTCTTTTTGGATTGATAGGATAAACTTTAACATTACATTCTAAAATATTCTTTAATATCTGATAGCCTATTTTTCCTTTTTTGGCTGACGCTCCTATTATAGCTACGCTTTTTGGCTCAAAGAATTTATCCATATTATTCTTCTGCAATCACTACAACATCCTTAACAGATTTTACGGAATCAAATGGGAAAAGTAAATAGCCCTCTTCATTTTGATGATAAAGGCGCGGGTCAATTTTATCAGATGGCTCTACAACCAAATCAACTAGCTTTCCTGTTCTCTCATCAACAGTTATATTTCTTATAATGCCTAAATAAAGCCCCTCATTGCTCATAACCTTTTTGCCCCTCAATTCATTCTCCATTACCTTCATTTTAATCAGTATGATATGACAACCAGCTTTTTAAATTTTTGTTAATGAATCTTTGCAATTACATGGGCTATAAAATTTCATTTATCCTGGGCTCATTGATTATCCAAATATTTTTTATTTGCTACCACAGCTTGCCCAAAAGAAATTCCACCATCTCCACAAGGCACCTTCTCATTTATAAAGAATTTATAGCCATTTCCCTCCAGTATTTCTTTAATTCTCGCTGTAATATACTCGTTATAAGCACATCCTCCAGCTATAACAACATTTTTTATTCCATACTCATCTGCTTTTTGCATTGCAAGCGTTGCCAAAGATTTTGCAATGTATTCTTGGGCGGAATAAGCCAAATCCTCTTTTTTAAGCCCCAAATTTTCATAAATTTGCTCTACAAGATATTTTGTTTCTATAACATTCCTCTTTATTATTGGCTCCAATTGCAAGACATCCTTTCCTTTTCTTGCAACACTTTCCAATTTCATTGCTGGCTCACCCTCATATTCCATTTTATGACATATGTCGAGCAAAGAAGAAATTGCATCTAATAGCCTTCCACAACTACTCGTTAGCAACCTCTCCTTTTCAACTTGCTTTAAAATGACCTCGACTTCATTCCTTCCATGAGGAAAGATATGCTCTCTTTCATAAATAAAATCGGCAATTTCATTTCCTAAAATTCCAGCTAACATTCTCAATGGATATTGAGTTGCCTTATCTCCTCCAGGCATTTTATGATACTGCAGATGCCCAAGCCTTTTATATTCTGCTATATTGGAAAACAAAATTTCTCCACCCCATGCGTTGGCATCGCCACCATATCCAAAACCATCTATGGCAATACCTATTGCTTCTTCCAGCCCATATTCTGCCATTGCTTTGGCAACGTGGGCATGATGATGCTGTATTCTAAAAATTTCAATGCCCTTTTCTTCTGCAACTTCTTCCGCATATCTTGTTGTCAAAAAAGCAGGATGCAAATCGCAAGCTATTGCCTCCATGCCAAAATTCAAAAGTTTTGAAAAATGCTCTATTGCCTTCTTTAAAAATTCCAAATTTTCTAAATGCTGCACATGTCCAATGTGTTGAGTTAAGAAGGCATGCTGATTTTGAAGAAAACATGCTGTTACATTTTCCTCCGCTCCTACAGCCAAAATATTTTTTGTTTCCATTGCAACTTTAATGGCAGTAGGGACAAATCCTCTGCTTCTCCTAATTAATAAATTTTTTTCTGCAACTCTCCTTACTATAGAATCATCACATCTCTGCCATATTTTCCTATTGTAAAACAAAATTGCATCTACTTTCATACCTTTTATTTCTTCATCATCATAAATTATTGGCAATCCTGGATAGTTGGCAGAGGTCATGACAAGTGGCAATTCAATTTCTTTAAATAGCAAGATATGCAAGCCAGTATAAGGAAGCATTATCCCGTAATTATGCAAGCCAGGCGCAACATGAGGCAACTCTACCTTTTTATTTAGCAAAACTATTGGTTTGATATAACTCAAAAGAATATCTTCTTCTTCCTTGCTTACATAAGCTATTTTTTTAATCATATGCAGATCCTTTGCCATCAAGGCAAATGGTTTTTGTTGTCTGCCCAAAATTCTTCGGAGTCTCTTTACCTCTCTTCCTTCTTCTGTAGCTATGCATGCAATGTGATAGCCACCAATACCTTTTATTGCAACAATCTTTCCTTCTTTTAGTAAATCTGATGCTTTCCATATGGCTTTTTCTCCCTCAAAAATTTGATTTTTATATTCAAGGAAAATTTTCGGGCCGCATCTTTTGCATGCTATTGTTTGTGCATGATATCTTCTATCCAAAGGATTGGTATATTCTTTTTTACATTCCTGGCACATTTCAAATTCATCCATTGTTGTGTTAGGGCGATCATAAGGCAATCTTTTTATTATGGTAAAACGTGGCCCACAATTTGTGCATGTTGTGAAAAAGTAATTTTTCCTTCTTTCCTGCTTTTCCATGTCTTCAATACATTCATTGCAAATTGAGATATCTGGAGGAATTATTGATGCATTTCTTCCTCTGGCATCTTTACTTTTCTTTATACTGAAATCTTTGTACCCTTTATCTTTTCCATATTCTACCTTTATTTCATTTATTTCCGCCAATGGAGGTTTTTCTTCCTTTAATTTTTCTATGAAAATTTCTATTGTTTTTTTATCTCCCTCCACCTCTATCTCTACTCCAGCATCCCCCAAATTTAAAACATATCCTTTCAAATTTAATTTTTTAGCCAACCTATAAACAAATGGTCTGAATCCGACGCCCTGAACAATTCCATTTACTTTAATGTGTGCAAGCACTATGGAAAAAATAAGCTAACTATTATATCTTTTGGTTGGAGACTTTAAAT
>CAZBXJ010000069.1:0-5521 GCA_964495775.1 uncultured Thermoplasmatales archaeon
ATACTTCCTCCCATTCTTTTAATATGGATTGCCATTCAAATCTTTCTATTCCTTTTACTTTTTCCAAATCTCTTATTATTCTTTCATATCCCTTACCCAATGTTCTCATTCTAGCTTTTGCAATTATATCATATCTTCCAGCTACTGCAGCTACGCTTATTACTCCCCTTATTTTCCATATTGTGTCAAGAAGTTCCTTCATAGAGTAGCCAGTTTTTGCCTTTATGAATATGTAAGCTCTAACTTCTGTTAAAGCAAATGAAATTACTCCCATTACTACAAGTATTATTCCAATGAGTTTTATTACAGCATGAGTCAGAGATTCAAATAGGGTTATGTGAATGTATTTTGATAATATTATTGAAAAGGGTATGGAAAATATGATGGTGAATGACTTTACAGCTTGCGTAACGCTTGCTTTTCCTAATCCTAAAGCTCTAATATAAAGAACGTAGGAAAAGAATGTTATTCCCATTGAGAGGAAGAAATACCTCCAATATTTTAAAGAATCTATAGCCAGATAAATAGCATCTCTCTTTATGAAATAAACTAAGATTATAGTGAATAAAGTCGTGAAAATAAGATTCCAAAATCTTATGTTTATTGAATCATTGTAGGAGTCATTTATCTTCATTATCTTTAATTTTCTTTGATATATGGAAAATACAACCCAGGCAGGGTTCAAAAGCAAAAATACAATCATTAAACCATATGTATTTATCTCTCCTTTTAGAGATAATGATGCAAGTAGAGCTCCAAAAGTAACAATCATAGATGATTCTATTTCTGCCATTGTAGGTGCATTTTTTTCAACTATAGATTCGATGAAAAGCAAATATAAAATAACTATCTGGAAAAAGGCAAGAGTTGCAGAAGGGTCTTTATATGTTGATATGATTAAGAAATAAGCTATTGTTGCAACAGCATTTCCAATACCTGCCATCAAATGATATGGAATTTCCTCCCTTTTCAACAATCTGAGCCTTTTAAATGATGGGTCTATTCTTGCTCCCAAACTTTTTTGTTTAAACGGTATGGATAGAATTAGGCAGAGAATGAAAGTTATTATTACCCCAGCTAAAAAAATAACAACACACAGAGCCCATGGATCCGCAATAACCTTAGAAGAAATATAAGCATCTATAGTTGTTACTATAGCTCCTGTTAATGATGAAAGAAGACCTAACAAATAGAACAAATATTTTTTTCTTATCCTCATGTTTCAATCTCTTTTTCTATAACTTGAGTATTTGTTCTTTTAACACCTTTTATTGCATGGATTTTATCTGTCAATTCCATTAATTCTTCCAAGCTATTTACTTTAGCTTTAACTATAATATCATAATCTCCAGCAACAACAGCAATACTTTCTATATTTTCTAATTTTCTCATCTCTTCCAATACAGCTTTTAGATTTCCAACATATGTGAGGATGAGAATATAGGCTTTTATCATTAATAGGGAATTCCATGATAAATTATAAATTTTAGCCATGTATTACCATCATGCTTCTTGCAATAATCATTATTGCTATTTTTTCTGGTTTATATATGGCTTGGAACATTGGAGCAAATGATGTTGCAAATTCAATGTCAACTGCTGTTGGAGCAAAAGCAATTACAATGAAACAGGCTTTAATTATAGCTGCTGTTTTGGATTTTTTAGGGGCTGTTTTGGTTGGGAAGCATGTTACCGATACAGTTAAAGGAAAAATAATTGATACTGCCTCTATAGAGCCTACCTTAGTTGCTTTAGGATTTTTAGCTTCTTTGTTATCAGCTTCAATATTTGTTACCTTGGCAACATGGAAGGAATTGCCAGTATCTACAACACATGCAATAGTTGGGGGAATTACCGGCTTTGGCTTAATTCAAGGAGGGTTAGGAGTAGTTAAATGGGAGACTTTAGGGCAAGTAGTCGCTTCATGGGTTATCTCGCCGATTGCTGGGGCTGCCTTGGCTTTTTTAATGTTTGGAATAATAAGAGTTTTTATTTTTGCAAGAAAAGATCCGGTTAAATGGGCAAGATATGTTAGTCCATTTTTTGTTGCTTTAACAATCTTTATAATTTTGCTATCCGTTTTTATGAAGACAAGAGTCGGTGTTATTTTAGGATATGAAACAGAAGAATATGTTTTAATTTCTTTATTCTTTGCATTCATTGCTGGCTTAATTAGCATTTTTTTGGCGAGACGTTTCATTGGCAGGGGATATGAAGTTGTTGAAAATTTGTTTAGACGACTCCAAATAATGACATCCTGCTACGTCGCTTTTTCTCATGGAGCAAATGATGTTGCAAATGCAGTTGCTCCTGTTGCGGTTGTTATTGCTATAGCATGGAAAGAAGTGGATGCAATTTATTTGCTTGCTTTTGGAGGAATAGGGATTGCATTAGGAATTTTAACCTGGGGATATAAGGTTATAAAGACTGTTGGAGGGAGAATAACAGCATTGACCAATACAAGGGGCTTTAGCGTTGATTTTTCAGCGGCTACTGTTGTGTTAGTTGCTTCAAAATTAGGATTGCCCATATCAACAAGCCATGCTGTAGTTGGAGCTGTTATAGGTGTGGGGCTGGCAAGAGGATTGGCAGCTATAGATTTATCTGTAATAAAGAAAATAATTTATTCGTGGCTTTTTACTCTGCCTTCCACAATTGCATTATCGATATTAATTTATAGTGGATTGACAATAATATTTTAATGCCTTATAGGGTTGCGGTAGACGGAATTTACAGGAAAAAATCTCCATTTGAAGGATTACTTCAGCATATGAGTAAGGTGAAGGAGTGCGTAGCATTACTTAAGGAAGGTGTGATGAGATATATTGATGGAGATTATGAAAATTTTCATGAAGTTGCGGAAGAGGTTTCCAAGCTTGAACATGAAGCAGATTTAATAAAAGGGAATATTAGAGCGCATTTACCTCGCTCGGTGTTTATGCCAGTAGATAAAAAATATTTTTTGTGGCTTTTAAGAGAGCAAGATGCAATCTTGGATCATGCAGAAAATTTGGCTCAGCTTTTAGATTTAAGGCATACAAAAATACCAGATGAGTTAAAGGATGATTTTAAAAAGCATATGGAGTTGGTAGCAGAGACAGTTGAAGAAATGGAGAAGGCGGTGGGAAATGTAAAAGATTTGTTGGAAACAGGATTTGTAGGAAAGGAAAGAGAGGAAACGAAAGAGTTCATTCATAGAGTTCATAGAAAGGAATGGGAAGCTGACCAGCTTCGTTATCAAATAACTAAGAAAATATACCAAATTGAAGATAAACTAAATCCAATGGATGAATATCATCTGCTCAAGATTGTAGATTGGATTGACGATATTGCAGACCATGCAGAAAATGTAGCTGATTGGCTGAGAGCAATGATTGCAAAATGAAAGAATTTGAAGAAGTAGTTAAAAATTTTAAAAAAGAAATACTTAAAAAAGTAAAAAAGTCCAGAATATGGAAAGAAAAGGATATTCTGGATGGAAAAATAGTAAATGCTTTCGTTTTAATTTTAAGAACAAAAGGTTGCTTTTGGGCAAAAGAATCCGGATGTTCAATGTGTGGCTATTACCGGGAAACATATGACGCTAGCTACGATGAAATAAAAAGGCAAGTTGACGAAGCATATATGCAATATGAGGGTGAGGAAATAGTAAAAATATTTACTTCTGGAAGTTTTCTTGATGAAAAAGAGGTGCCTAAGGAGTTAAGAAATTACATTTTTAAAAAATTTTCAAAAGCTAAAAAAATAATTGTTGAAACTCGCCCAGAATTTGTTGATGAATTGGAAGAAATAAGCAATGAAATAAGGTTAGAAATAGCAATGGGGCTTGAATCAGCAAATAATAAAGTTTTGGAGCATTCCATAAATAAAGGATTTACTTTTGAAGAATGGAAAAAATCTGCGGAGAAAGTTATTTCTTTTGGAAGAGAATTAAAAGTATATATACTCATTAAGCCCCCTTTCCTAACAGAGAATGATGCTATTAAAGATGCTGTAAGAAGTGCTGAAAAAGTAAAAGGCATAGCTACAACAATTTCATTCAATCCAGTTTCTATTCATGGAAAAACTTTAGTAGAATATTTATGGAAAAAGAATCTATATTCTCCTCCTTGGCTCTGGAGCGTTGTTGAAGTATTAAAGGAAACAAGAAATTTTTATGATGGATATATAAAATGCGATATTGTTGCAGGAGGAAAAGAAAGAGGGAGCCATAATTGTGGAAAATGCGATAAGGATGTATTAAAAGCAATAAAAAACTTTAATTTTACTCAAGATACCAGAGAATTTGATAATTTAAAATGTATCTGTCAAGAGGAATGGAGAGATTTGCTTGAAATAGAGGAATTTTTTAAGGGTTAGAATTTTCTGAGCTTTCTTCTATCTATTTTTACTCCTGTTGGTGTAACTATGAAACGATTTCTGTCTAATCCCGCAATATCTCCATTTACATCCCTAACTATTTTTTTCAGTTCGTTAGTTATTCTTTCAAGCTCTATATCATCTACTGATATTGGCGAGACATCCAAAATCAGGAGGTTGCCCTCATAAATGTATTTTGCAAAATCCTTTAAATCATCGAATTTTTGAACCTCTGCTACCTTTACATACATCCTTGCCTCTTCCTGCCTCTCCTCTCCAGCCTCATACTCTTCCAAATCTATATAATCCTCACTCTTTTTCCCAAATATCATCTTAATCAATTTGAAATACTTTTTATTTATAAAAACTTTTCAAAATATTAAATGAAATGCACATTCTTTTTACAAAAGTAATATTCAATCCTTATAATAGGAAAGGAAAATAAGTAGAGCCATTATAAACCATGTTATACTCCCTACATAAAGCCATACATTATAGATTTCTGCTATTGCTCCTACTATTAGCAGAATCCAGGGTAAAACAAATGCCACTATTGCATACAATATGTTTTTTATTTTCATTGTAAAGGGGAATGCAAATATAAATAAAAAATTTTAGGAAAAATTGTTTATGGCATTTTTGGATTGCATGAGAAAGCAATTTTATTTCAAAAGTTCAAAAGCTAAATAGAGCTTGATTCAAATCATAGTTTATCAATCCATGAGATATCTATTTTTCCAAATTCTTCTTCAATAATCTTCAGTTTTTTCTCTTCCTTCGTGCTTATCCACGGTTTTATCCTCTCCACCCTTTTGGCAGTAGTATAGGTGTCCCAAGGCACAAGTAAAAGAGGAATTTTATTTTCATCAGCCTTCTCTATTATTCTGCTTGGCGGAACAATATTGTTTGTTAATACTATGCAGGAAGTATTTTCTTCAAGCGAAGCTATAATCATATCTGTTCTATCTCCACTTGTTATTATCAGTTTCTTGGGCTTGCTGAAAAGAGGATTTTTTATGGCATCAGATATGCTCATTGCTCCTATGAAAATATTCTCTATTTCATTTTCCAAACCATCTTCTCCCGCAATTACTTTTGCAAACAATTGTTCAGCAACAAGTTTGGCTGTAAATGTTGCTAATTCTTTTATATAAGGAATGAC
>CAZBXJ010000070.1:0-5510 GCA_964495775.1 uncultured Thermoplasmatales archaeon
AAATGAGAAAACAAAAGCAATAATAGTTATCAATCCAAATAATCCTACCGGAGCTTTATACTCGCCCAAAGTTATCAAAGAAATAATTGATATTGCAGCAGAGCATAACATTTTAGTTGTGTCAGATGAAATTTATGACGATATTGTTTTTGAAGGGAAGCAATATGCAACAGCCTCTCTTGCAAAAGATGTCCCTATTATAACCTTCAATGGCTTCTCGAAAGTCTATCTTGTTCCGGGATGGAGAGTTGGTTATGCTTTATTTTACAATCCAAATGGAGAACTCAATGAACTTAAAGAAGCTTACTTAAGAATTGCAAGAGCGAGATTGTGTGCTAATTCAGTTTGCCAGCTTGCAATGGTTTCTGCTTTGAGGGGAACTCAAAAGCATATTGAGGAAATGGTAAGGAAATTGAAGGAGAGAAGAGATTATGCGTATAAAAGGATGAATGAAATTGAAGGATTATCAACAACCAAGCCCCAAGGAGCATTTTATATATTTCCAAAAATTGAAAAAAGTGTATGGAAGGATGATAAAGAATTTGTTTTAGATGTTTTGAATGAAATACACGTTCTCTTTGTTCATGGCTCTGGATTTTGTCCAATTTATGGAAAAAATCATTTTAGAGCAGTTATTCTTCCCCCAATAGAAATGATGGAGGAAGCATTTAATAGGCTTGAGGAATTTATGAAAAGGAGGTTAGGAAAATGAGAGAAGTTGTAAAAGGAATTGTTGCATTAGTGGCAATAATTGCAATAACAGGAGGAATATATGCATATGAAATATTTAGCTTGAGAGTGCTTAAGGAAGGAGATTTTGCAGAGATTTATTACATTGCCTATTATGCAGAAAATAAAACGGTTTTTGCTTCCTCATTTCAAGAAAACATTTCATATGATACACCTTTTGATACAAAGCAATATAATTTGACGCCATTAAAAATTTATTTAGGAGAAAGTTTTCCAGAGAAATATCCAAAAGGTTGGAATTATGGAGATTTAGGGCTAATAGAAGGAGTTAGAGTAAATGAAATAAAAGGATTATACAAAGCACTGATAGGAATGAAGAAAGGAGAGGAAAAAATTATTGAATTAGAACCAGATGAAGCCTTTGGGTTGGCTGTTGAAAATGGCACAGTATTCAATTCATCAATTATTTTAGGGTTTGAAGGAAAATTTGAAATTGTAGGGATAGGTGGTGTGACAGTTGATTTGAAATGGTTGCCGGAAATAGGAATGAAATTTACAATGCCCCAATATTGGTATGATATACCAATTACCGATCCATACTGGATATGGGAAAACGCCACAGAAGTTGTTTCATATAATGATACGCATGTTGTTTTAAAAATAACACCAAATCAGCTTGATAATTTAACTCTTTATCCGTGGTGGGAGGGCGCAAGCAATGCAAGCTACAATGAAACAAAAATATGGATTACAACAACTCCTCCATTAGACAATTTCACCATTTCAATGTTTGGTTATACATTGGAAGGAAGTGTTCTGGAAATAACAGAAGACAAAATAAAAATATCATATTCCATGGGAAATATGACTCAAGAACAGGAGATCAACAGGACAATTGTAATGAACAGAACAATTGAACTTCCGAGAATATTTAATGATGTACAGAAAATATATGTTGAGCAGGATTTGAAGGCATTGGGCTATAGTTTTCATAGGTTGGCAGGGGAAAAAGTAGTTTTTAGAGTAAAACTACTGAAAATTTACAGAGTGAGCTGACACTTTAATTCAGCATCAAAAAATCGAAGAAAATCCTCCTCCTTTCCCTTAGGTATTATTGCACCTGCTGCGCATCTGTGCCCGCCACCTTCTCCGCCAAGCATGCTGGCAATTTTTTTGATTGCTTTGGATAAATTCAAGCCTTTGTTTGCTAAGCTATATGGTGCCCTTACAGAAACTTTTATGCCTTTTTCATTCTCAGTAAATGCTATAATTGGGCTCGGAAAATCCTCTTCTTTTAACAGCATTCCTGCAACTGTGCCAAGCATTGTATCAGATATATAATTTCCTGCGTGGAAGAAAAAGAGTGAGTTGTATTCTCCCAACTGCCTTTTTGCAAACTCCATATAATTTTTGAGTTTTTTCTTATGAATTTTTAGAAGCTCTTCTTGAAAATTTTTATTAAAACAAACTTCTATTGCCTCCTTTCCATATCCATATTTTGCCATTGAATTTAGCATAGTTGAAAATTTTCTAACATCATTTCCATCCAGCTCATAAACTTCTCCAAAAATTTTTGATATTCGCTCATAGCTGAATCCGCAATCAAGCAATCTTTTTATTACAGCAGATAAAATCCTTCTTTTTTCTTCCTTACTGCATTCTATCCATTTCTTTCTGTAATCCACACCTATTTCCTTTAAAAATGCAATTGCATTTCTTTCCCTTTTAAATAATCCCGGGATAAATGGATTGGTTGCATATGCAAGCATTTGAAAAAGAGGTTTATCTCTCCCATAAATTCTTATATCTTTCTTTACTTTGATGTTTGATTCCGTGAGTATTTCCCTGTTTATCCCCACAAGTTTTGAATATTTTAAATCCTGTAAATCACCTATTGCTCCTACAATAGCTAAATCTGCATTTCCATAATATTCCTTTGCTACCAGATAAACCAAAGCAGATGCAGATACATGTGTTTCTCCATCTATTCCAAAATTAAAGGGATTTAATGAAAGTTCATAATAGCCATTGGAATAGTGATGATCCGTAATTACACAATTTATTTTTCTCCTTACAATTTCTTCAATAGCACCATTTCCCAAATCAATGAGCCAGAAGAATTTATTTTTATCTAAAAAGCTTAAATCCAGATATTTTGCAACTTGCAATTCATATTTTATGCCAGCTTCTTCCAAAAATTTTTTTGCAATGGCAGCTCCGGTTACGCCATCTGCATCACAATGAGTAATTATGCAAACTTCATTTTGCTTCAGAATAATATTTGCTAAATCTTTAGCTTTTTCCTTGATTCCCATCCCCACCCATTTCTTTATAGAATGGAGATATATGAAACTTCTGGAAAATTAGAGTTGATAAAAATGAAAGAAAATGTTGCTATTGGCTTTTTTGCATGGAAGGGAATTTACTATGGCAACATCCCAATTCATTTATTTTTCGACACATCCGAAAAATTAGAGTTGATAAAAATTAATGAAAAAGGACGTTGCTATAATGTTGCTATACTAAATTCTCTTTTTGCAACAATAACCAATAACAACCTTCCTTTTCATTTCTGTTTCTCTCAAATTTAGGGTGTGTTGAATAAATGAATGAATTGTTGCCATTGGCTATTATCACATGAGGGATATGCCATAACAACATTCCATTTCATTTTTGGCTCTCCTCAAATTCAACAAAGCATATAAAGGGGCAAATTTTAAATATTGGGATGTACAAGATTCCTAAGGAGGAGGAAATAAGAAAAGCTATTTATAAAGCTTTAAAAAGACATGGAAGCTTTGATTCTTTAAATAAGCTTAGAGAAGGAATTCTTGAAGAATTGAAGAAGATGAATGAATTTTATACAATAAGCCTAAAAAGGGCTCGTATTTTAATTGCTCGCTCTGGCTTTGTCAGGCTGGAAGTAAAGAAAAAGCATACTAAAAAGAAAATTAAAAAATGTCCTGTGTGCGGTGGAAAGCTCTCTGAAATAAAAAATCTTAATTTGTATGGAGAGGAAGTTGTTATTGCTTATAAATGCCAGCTATGCAATTACAGAAGCAAGATATATGAAATGCCAGTAAGATATGCTTTCCATTTTGCAAGATATTAGAAAGGATTTTTTAATCAAATTTATTTCATAATCAATGCTCAAAGTATATAACACGCTCACAAGAAAAAAGGAGCCTTTCATTCCAATGGAAGAGGGCAAAGTTAAAATGTATGTTTGTGGAATGACCACCTATAGCGATGCCCATATAGGACATGCCAGAACATATGTGGCTTTTGATGTGATAAGGAGATATTTGGAATATAAGGGATATGATGTTTTTTATGTTCAGAATATAACTGATATTGATGATAAAATAATAAATGCTGCAAATGAAAAAGGCATGGATCCCTTAGAATACTCTGCCTATTATGCAAAAAGATGCCTTGATGATATGAATAAGCTTGGAATAAAACCTGCAAATTTATATCCAAAGGCAACTGAGCACATAAATGAAATGATAAAATGTATTGAAAAACTTATTGAGAAGAAATTTGCATATGTTGCAGATGGAGATGTATATTTTTCTGTTGAAAAATTCAAGGACTATGGAAAACTCTCAAAGCAAAATCTGCAGCAAATAAAAGCTGGAGCGAGAATTCAACCTGGAGAAAAGAAAAGAAAGCCAGAAGATTTTGCTTTATGGAAGTCAGCAAAGCCAAACGAGCCGAAATGGCAGAGCCCATGGGGGGCTGGAAGACCAGGATGGCATATTGAATGTTCTGTTATGAGCTCAAAGTATTTGGGAATGCCTTTTGATATACATGGAGGGGGGCAGGATTTAATTTTTCCGCATCATGAAAATGAAATTGCCCAAAGCGAGGCAGCTTATGGAAAAAGATTTGTTAATTACTGGCTCCATTCAGGCATGCTGAAAGTGAGGGGAGAAAAAATGAGCAAATCTTTAGGCAACATAATAAACATTAGGGATGCATTGAAGCAATGGGATGCTGAAGTACTAAGATTTTTCTTTGTTTCATATCATTATCGTAGCCCAGCAGATTTTAGTGAGGGAGCATTGAAAAATGCAGAAAATGCATTGAAAAGGTTAAAAGAAGTCAAAATAAAATTAGAAGAAAAAGCTCAGGAAGGAAAATTGGATGAAAAGGAGCTGGATGAAACGGAAAAGAAATATCTGGAAGAGATAAAAAATTTAAGGAGAAATTTTGAAGAGGCAATGGATGACGATTTTAATACGCCAAAAGCATTGGAAGTAATTTTTGATTTTGTCAGGGAAACCAATAAATTTTTAATGGAAAATGAAAAGCCCAATGGAAAGCTTTGCAGATACGCTTTAGATGAATTCCTTAAGGTAGCAAATGTTCTTACTTTATTGCAGGAGGAGAAGAAAATAAATGAGGATGCTTTGCTTGAGCTTGCAAAGAAATATGAAATTGAAGAAAAAGATGCAATTAAAATAATTGAAAAGCTTATTGAAATCAGGAAAAATGCAAGGATGGAAAAGAATTACAAGCTCGCTGATAAAATAAGAGATGATTTGAAAAATGCCGGCATATTGCTAGAAGATATAGGCAAAGAAACAAAATGGAAAGTGCTATAGCCTTATCACCCTTTTCTCTGTAACAATTGCATCCATTCTAATATCATGCTTATCTGCTGGTATTTTCTCTAAAACCTGAAAATCATATGCCAGTCCAACCTTATATCCATTTACTTTTGCCAGCAATCTGTCAAAATATCCTTTTCCATATCCTATTCTGTATCCTCTTAAATCAAAAGCAATTCCTGGAACTAAAATAACATCTATATG
>CAZBXJ010000071.1:0-5505 GCA_964495775.1 uncultured Thermoplasmatales archaeon
TTTTTCTATTTTAACAAACCTTCTATAATTAATTCTGTTGCTTCTTCCTCATTCAGCCCGCGAGCCATTAGAGTTTCGAGTTGCTTTTTATCTACACTCCCTATTGCTGCTTCATGCGTAACATGTGCTTTTGGATGTCTTACCTCTACAATTGGAATTGCAATGGCTTTTGCATTTCCTTTTATAATTTCTTTGCAATCAACGTGTCCCCTTGCATATGCTTCCAAAGCAACTATTTTGTTGTAAATTTCTGCCTGGGCATTTTCCCTTACGGCAATTCTTGATTTCAAAGCACCTCTTGATTTCTCTTTTAAAATAGCATTTTCTTTTACTTTTATCACATCATCTTTCCACCCATTTGCTTTTGTTGTCATCTCAACTATGCTATTTTCATCTCCTTCTGCTTTATAATCTATTTCTACATTTCCTGCCCTTCCTTGTATTAATTCAAATTCTGTGACATATTTTGCATTTTTAGCAA
The DNA here is from genome assembly GCA_964495775.1 of uncultured Thermoplasmatales archaeon. Classification (GTDB taxonomy): domain Archaea; phylum Thermoplasmatota; class E2; order UBA202; family JdFR-43; genus JAPDJP01. The sequence continues at coordinate 482 of CAZBXJ010000071.1, forward strand.
CTTTAACCTTTGCCATTGATTTTATTTCCACCTTAGCATCAGAGCTATGAATATGTTTTTCAACGTAACTATATGATGCATTTTCGTCTATGCTTATTTTTGCATCCATTATGTGCTTTGCATTTCCTTTTGGAAATATACAATGGGAAAAGAAAGAAACCTTAGCATTTTTTCCTATGTGGATATTCATTTTTATTTTCTGCAATATATCTTCCTTAGTTGAACCAAAGCACAAATGAACAGGTTTTTTAATAACGGTATTTGGAGCAATATCTAATTTAACTTCTACACCGTCCTTAATTTCTTTTGTTTTTATTCTTATTCCCTTTATACTTCTCTTGCTAACAACTTTATCAACATCTATCATTAAATGGGCTGTATTCTCATCTTTTAAAGCATCATCAATTTCAGCAAGTTTTGCCAAATCAACATTCATATCCTTCACCTGCCTTCTTATATGGACAAGGAATACATTTCTTTTCAAAATATGAGACAATTTTCTCCTTACTACCCTTTTCAACTACAATGCCATTACACATTAAAATTGCATCTTCAGCTTGCTTTAAAACAGCTAAGCTGTGGGTAATAAGGATTACAGTTATTCCTTCCTCTTTAAGCAGCCTAATAACTTTAAAAATGTTATCTAAGGAAGCTATATCAATGCCAGAATCTGGTTCATCAAGCATAACAAGCTTGGGTTTCATCAATAGAATGGAAGCCAGTTCAATTTTCTTTCTCTCTCCTCCACTTAGGGTTTTATCTAAAGCTCTCTTTAAATAATCTGCATTTAATCCAACAATTTCCAATGCTTTCTTTAATTCCTCTTTATCCTTTTTCTTTGCAGATACTAAAAGATATCTCTCTACTGTAAGCCCTTCGTATCTTGCTGGCTCCTGCCACGCCAAGGTTATTCCAAGCTTAGCTCTTTCATCTATGCTTAAGTTTTTAATGCTCTTTCCCTCAAAAATTATGTCTCCTTCAATATTTCTATACCCATCTAAACCCATTATAACATATGCCAATGTTGATTTTCCCGCTCCATTGGGACCAACTAAAGCATATATTTTATTTTTCTCAAAATGGATATTTATCTTCTTCAAAATTTCTTTGCCATTAATTTTTAAGCTTATATCCTGCAATTCGAGCATTCTTCAATATTACGCTGTAATATATAAATTTAATTCTTTAGCAAAATTTTCACCAATCAAAAATTTCATTTTCTTGCTCTTTGCCTTTATTTTTAGGACATTCTTCTTAATTTTTATTTTTGTTTCATCCAACTTAAATGAAAAATCTTTTGCTTCATCCTCTTCATATTTTCCTTCTGGTTCAATTTCTGCCAGTCCAGCTGCAGATAAACCAGGAGTACCCAAAAAATATCTGCCAAGTAAAGCATAAAATATTGCCTCCAACAAATATTTTATTTTGTCTTTCCTGTTAAAAAGCTTTCCCCTATATTTTCCATATATAATTCCATTTTCTATTTTCAAATCATAAATTTCGTGCCTAAGAGGAGTGAATCTTAGTTTTATTGCTCTACACTCCACAATTCTATAACATCTGGTTTTTTATTTTCTTTGGGAAAATATGGTAGCATTGTCTCCATATAAAAATTCATCTAACTTTACCCCTTGCAAGTGATGCAAATATGCCACCAAAACATAGGATGGCAAAGATGATGAATGCTGTTTTCATGCTGGTTAATAAAAGTGGATAGTGTTGAGGCGTGATTTGAGTTTTCCCAATATATATGGCAAATATCAACATTGCGATACCCATGCTAATCATCTGCCCGGTCAGTCGCATTGTTGCAAGTGTTGCAGACGCTATCCCATAAAATCTCCTTTCAACAGAACTCATAACTGCATTTGTGTTAGGAGAGGAAAAGAAGGCAAGTCCAAAACCAAGGAAAATTAAAGTGGCTACGATAAATTCCAGCGCTGTTTTCTCGTTTAAAAAAGCGAGTAGTGAAAGGCTTATGGCTGTCAATGCCATGCCTGCTGAAGCAATTATTCTTGGCTCAACTCTATCAGAAAGCCTGCCTGCAAATGGTGAAAAAATAGCCATCATAATGGGCTGGGCAGTCAATACCAAACCAGCGTTTTGAGGGCTGAGGGCTTTTATATACTGCAGGTAAAGGCTTAAAAGGAAAGTTACAGCAAAAGTTGCACTATAGTTAATCAATGCAGCCAGATTGGAAAAGGCAAATGTTATGTTTTTTCTGAAAAGATTTATGTCCAAAACAGGGCTTTCTGCCTTTATTTCCCATCCAAGGAATAGCAAAAGCAAAAAAATCCCAACCAGCATCATTAATAGGCCTGGCATTGCAGGTATCAGAGAAAAACCATACATAATTGCTGCAAGCGAAAGGCTGTAAATTATACTGCCAATAAAATCGAATTTCTCTCCTTCTGCCTCAGCCCACTCTCCCTTCAATTTCCAGAAAACAAAGATAACTGTTATTAAGCCGAGAAATACATTTACAATGAATATGCTTCTCCAGCCAAAGTATTGTGTTAGCAAGCCTCCTAAAAATGGGCCAAAGGTTAGTCCTAAATAAACTGCCGCAACATTTATTCCAAAAGCTTTGCCTCTTTCTCCTGAAGGAAATGCAGAAGTCAGAATGGCTACGCTTGTTCCAAATATCATTGCACTTCCGATTCCCTGCAAAATTCTGGAAGAAATAAGCATGATGGCAGATGTGGAGACTGCGCAAAGAAAAGAGGAAAGGGTGTAAATCAATATTCCATAGAGAAAAACCTTCTTCCTTCCCTTTATATCTGCTATCTTTCCAAAAGGAACGAGAAACATTGCTGCAGATAGAAGATAGGAAGTAGCAACCCAACTCAGCAGAACCGCATCCATCGAAAATTCTTTTCCAATTGAGGGAAGTGCAATATTTACTGAAGAGCTCATAAAGGGCGTTAGGAATGAAGCAAGTGTAGCAACCAATAAAGCGATTCTCTTGTTTACAGCATCATTCTCATTATTCAATATATCCCTCCATTATAGCTGAATTTGGAACAACATTTCAGATATATGAGATTTGCGGAGTAGCAGAAGATTGGAATAGTGAGAATCGCATGTCATCTTGTTAACAGAGTTTAAAAACAATTGTCCTTCTGGATAATTTGTTTTCTCTTGAAGCATTAGCAATTTCGCCAGCAACAAAAGAAACTTTACACACTATGTTATCCCTGCTTCATTATGCTTTTTTGCTATTTCTTCAGCCAGTCTGTTCAATGCTTCATAATCTTCTTGCTTTGGATGCCCTTTCGCTACCACTGGCTCAATAATTTCTGCCTTTAATTTAAATAAGCTCTTTGCCTGCTCCACCGCTTTTCCTCCCCATCCATAGGAAATGATTAATGAAACAAATTTTGTTTTTGGATTTAATGCGTTAGCCAGATAAAACGCATATAATGCAAGAGGATGCATTCCTCCAAGCACGGTAGGAGTGGCTAAAACAAGCGTGGATGCATCCACTAAAGTCATAGCTAACTCACCAATATCTGTTACGGGAAGATTGAATAGTTTATAGGACATGTCATTTTTCTCCAGTGCCTTAATAAAATGTTTCACCATTTTTTCCACGCTTCCATGCATTGAAACATAGGCAACTACTACTTCTTTCTTTACCTCATCAGAAATCCATTCTTCATAGGCATTTAGAATGGTCTCGGGTTTTCGATAGATTGGACCGTGGCTTGGAGCAATCATTTTTATTTCCATATTTCTTATCCTATCAAGATGCTTTCTTATCTTTTTTCGGAATGGCATCATTATTTCCGCATAATATCTCTTAGCTGCTTCATATATGCGAGGATTTTCATCTGCATATATCCTGCTTGTCGCCAAATGACTTCCAAATAAATCGCATGTAAACAGGATTTTATCTTCTTTTAGATATGAAAGCATTGTTTCTGGCCAGTGAACCCATGGAGCAGATATAAATTGCAAGTTTCTTTTTCCTAAGGACAACGCTTCTCCGTCATCTACATCTTTTATCTTATTTTCCGGAATAAGCAAATGTTCTTTGAGCAATTCTTTGCCTAACTTGCTAGCAATAACTCTTGCTTCCTTATATTTTTCCATTACAGCTGGAATGCCACCAGAATGATCCTGCTCGGTGTGATGCGAGATGATATAATCTATTCTTTCTATATCCATTTTCTCAAGCTCTTTCAAAAGCTCATCTTCTTTTGAAGGATCAACAGTATCTATTAAAGCAACTTTCTCATCTTTTATGAGATATGCATTGTAGCTTGTTCCATCTGGAAGAGAAATGAGTTCATCAAAAATCCTCCTATCCCAGTGCATTGCCCCCATAAAATAGATTCCATCGGCAATTTCCTTAACAATCATTTTATCACCCTCATATATATCAAATTTCTTTAAATATATTCTTCAAACACCCGTGGCTTTTTAAATATTACGCCGTAATAAAATTATAATGATGCAACTTTAAATAATATATTGCTATTATCTCTATGAATGGTGTAAAAGAAATTTTAGAAATTGCGATTAAATCTGAAATAGATGCTGCTGAAAATTACGGAAAGATGGCTGAAAAAACAGATATAATTCTTTTAAAAGATAAATTCAAGTTTCTGCAGAATGAGGAAATAGGGCATAGAAAGGTGCTGGAAAATCTTTTTAAGAAAAAGTTTCCAGGAGAAAATATATCACTACCTGAAAAAGGAAAAATTCCATTTCCAGAATTTGAAGTTAAAGATGACATGCAGCTTTCTGAGATATTAAATAAAGCAATGGAATCTGAAAAATGGGCAGCAAATTTTTACAAAGATATGGAGAAAAAATTAGAGAAGGAAGAAGAGAAGGCAATAGCCAAGTATCTTTCAGCTATGGAAGAAAGCCATTATTACCTGCTAAAAAGCGAGCTTGAATTGGCTTATAACTTTGAATTATATGATGAAGTGCATGAGATGATGCACGTTGGTCCTTAACCAAAATAAAAAAGATTAGGGAAGAGAATAATAGCATCTTTTTGGCACAATTAGCTT
>CAZBXJ010000072.1:0-5455 GCA_964495775.1 uncultured Thermoplasmatales archaeon
GCCAAGTTTCATTGATAAAAAAATGAAAATTCCATATTTAGGTTTTCGCCAACTCATAAACCACCATTTTTATATATAGTTGTATATTTCATTCTCATGATTCGACCTCAAGTAATAAAAACTTACTGTCCCTACTGCCAGCATCATACAGAGCATACTATAGAAAGGGTGAAGAAAAAGAAGGCATCAGAGCTTAAATGGGGGCAGAGAAGATTCAGAAGAGTAACCGCAGGATATGGAGGTTATCCTCGCCCAAAGCCTGAAGGCAGAGAAAAGCCAACAAAAAGAGTTCATTTGAGGTATAGATGTAAAGAGTGTGGAAAGGCTCATCAGAAAAAAGGCGTAAGGGCTAAAAGATTTGAGTTTAAGAGATAAAAATGGCGTCCCCGTTCTATAAAGTTAGGTGTAAGGATTGCGGAAATCAGCAAATAATATTCAGCAAAGCGAGCACAAAGGTACTTTGCCATATCTGCGGGAGCGTGCTGGCGGAGCCGACTGGTGGGAAAGCGAAAATAAAAGGAGAAGTATTAGAGGAATATAGACATGCTTAAAGAACTGCCTGAGAAAGGAGAATTGGTTATATGCACAGTAACAAAGGCAAAAGGATTTGGAGCTTTTGTTGAGTTGGATGAATATCCTGGCACAAAAGGTTTTATTCATATAAAGGAAGTTGCGCCAGGCTGGGTAAAAAATATAAGGGATCATGTTAGGGAAGGGCAAAAAATAGTTTGTAAGGTAATGGATGTAGATCCTTCAAAAGGCTATGTTGATCTGTCGTTGAAGAGAGTTAATGAGCATCAGAAAAGAGAGAAAATTCAGCAATGGAAGAATGAGCAGAAAGCAAAGAAACTTTTGGAAATGGTTGGGGAGAGAATTGGATTGAGTTTTGAAGAATGTTTAGAAAAATTTGGTTATGAATTAATAAAGAAATTTGGTAGCTTATATAACGCTTTTGAAGAGGTTGCGAGAAATGAAAAAGTTTTGGAAGAGGAAGGATTTAGCAATGAATGGACAAAACATTTTATAGAAATTGCAAAGGAAAATATTGTAATTCCATATGTTGAGATAAAAGGATATGTTGAAATGAAATGCCCGACTCCAGATGGAATTAAATATATAAAGAAAGCTTTGCAGATGATAGAAGGAAAGAAAGGAGAGATAGAAATAGAAGTTAGATATATTTCCGCTCCTCTCTATAGAATAGAAGTGAAAGCTCCCGATTATAAATCTGCAGAAAAAGAGTTAAAGGCAAGGGTGGAAAAAAGCATAGAATATATTAAAAAGCATGGTGGAGAAGGCAAATTCATGAGAGAGGCAAAATGAATTACTGTTATAAATGCAAAAGATATACTTTAAAAGAAAAATGCCCGGTTTGCGGGGAAAGAACATATAAAAAAGAACCTCCCCGCTTCTCACCCCATGATAAATATGGAAAATATAGGAGAATGTTGAAAAAGGAGGAAAGAAAATGGAAAAGTTTAGAATTAAGGAAGCAACAGTAGTATATTTGGAAAAGCCGGATTTAAAAGAGCCAATATTAATAGAAGGATTGCCTGGTGTAGGCAACGTTGGCAAGCTTGCTGCAGAGCATTTGATAGATGAGATAAAAGCGAAAAAATTTGCTGAAATTTATTCTTCAGATTTTCCGCCTCAGGTATTTGTTAATCCAGACGGAACAATTAGGCTTGTTAAAAATGAGCTATATTATTGGAAAGGAGAAGGAAAAGCCAAAGATTTAATAATTCTGACAGGAGATTATCAAGGATTATCATCAAAAGGGCAATATTTGCTGGCAGAAGCTGTTTTAGACATTGTAGAGCAATTTGGAACAAAAATGATTTTTACACTGGGAGGGTATGGCACTGGTTTAGAAATTGAAAAACCCCGCGTTATAGGTGCAGCTACAGATAAAGAGCTTGTTGAAGAGCTTAAAAAACACGGAGTAATATTTAAGGGAGAAGAAGGAGGAGGCATAATAGGAGCTTCAGGTTTGCTTTTGGGCTTAGGAAAGCTCAGGAACATGAAAGGAGTTTGTTTAATGGGAGAAACCTCTGGCTATATTGTTGATCCAAATTCTGCTAGGGAAGTAATAAAAGTTCTTACAGAAATGCTTGGATTAAAAATAAGTTTTGAAAAGCTGGATGAGAAGGCGGAGGAAGTAAAAAGAATAACAGATAGAATAAGAAGTTTGGAAAAGGCTTTGGTAGAAAAGGAAAAGAAAGACGATTTGAGGTATATTGGATAATGGAGGAAATTGGAGAAATAAAAGAAAGCTCAACCTCATCATTTGTTTTTAAGGCTACAGCAGATGTTAGAAAACTTGACTATGTTCTGGTAGACGATATTTTAGCTCAGATATGGGAAATTAAACAGCAAAGCCAAGGAACGTTTGCACATGCTGTTGTAATTGGTTCATTAAGAAAAAATTATATGATAAGGAGCCCGCTTAAAATTGGTAGCAAGGTGTATAAGGCGGAAGAAAAAATTGCTAAAAAAATTTTGGGGATAGGTGAGGAAGGCATTTATATTGGCTTATTAAAAGATACTGAAATAAAGGTACATCTTTCTCCTGATATTTTAATCCAAAAACATATTTGTGTTTTGGCAAAAAGTGGAAGCGGAAAAAGCTATGCAATGGGAGTAATAGTTGAAGAATTTATAAAAAAGGAGATACCCGTTTTAATTATCGATCCCCATGGAGAATATGTTTCTTTAAGGAGACCAAATTTAAACAAGCAAGAAATAAAGCAAATGAAAAAATTTGGAGTTAAGCCAAAGGGATATGTAAAAAATGTTTATGAGTTCGCCCCAATTTGCAGTAGAAATAGGGAAGCAATACCATTGTATTTAGATGAAACAAATTTATCTTATCAGGATTTACTTAATTTGCTCCCAAATGCAACTCCATTGCAGAAAGGAATTTTATATGAAGCTGTTAAAAAAGCCAAAGAAGAAAAGAAATTCTATTTCCTAAATGATATTCTGGAAGAAATAAAGGAGTCAAAAAGCAACGCAAAATGGAATCTAATTCCACAAATTGAGCAAATCATTTCCATGAAACTTTTTTCCATAAACTACACACCTATAGGAGAGATAATAAAAAAAGGAAGATGCTCCATAATAAATTTGAGGGGTACACCGCCATATATTCAGGAAATCCTTGTTGGACTGCTATTAAATAAAATTTTTGAAAAAAGGAAGAGCGAAGAGATTCCGCCTGCTTTAATTGTTATTGAAGAAGCTCATAGATACTGTCCAGAAAAGGGACAGGGAAAGAGCTTTGCAAGCAATATAATAAGAACGATAGCATCGGAAGGAAGAAAATTTGGAATAGGATTGGCTATAGTTAGCCAAAGACCAGCGAGAGTGGATAAAAATGTTATTTCCCAATGCAATACACACATAATCTTAAAAACAACAAATCCAAATGATTTAAAGGCAATTGTTGCAAGCGTTGAAGGCTTAGATGCAAAAGCAACAGATGAGATACAGATGCTCCCCGTAGGCGTAGCCATAGTTGCTGGATTGCCCCTAGCTGCGCCAATATTTGTGGAAATTAGGCCAAGAGAGACGATGCATGGAGGAGAATTAGGAAGAATTTGAAATTTTTGAAGAAAAAATTACTTCCAGAAAATCTTCTTTATCAATTCCAATAAGTTCAACATCTTTTAAAATCTCATTTAGCTTCCCTTCAATGCCTTCCTTTTTAAATTCCATTCCTTTTAACGCTTTTTCAATTTCCTCTATTTTTTCTTCTGGGTGCATAAAAAAATCACCGGATATTTTTATTTCTTCAATTCTTCCTTCTTTTAGCTTTACTGTGCATTTAATGAGTTTTCCCCCTTTTACTTTTAAATTACCTCTTAAAATTCCATTCCTTACTTTCATATTTCCTCCTCAACTCTTCAGCCATCTTTAACTCATTTTTTTCAAACCCATCTTCATAAAATTCTATCTTCATTGTTTTTTTGAAACCTCTTATCAATACATCTATAATCTCCTCCTCATCTATTCTGCCCAATTCTCTTTCCACAGATGTTACTCTTTCCTCAACAGCTTTTATTTCTTTATCACTTATTTTTTCATTTCCTACCTTTAGCAAAGAAAACATTTTTTTAACATCTACCCTGAGCAATAAAGTGCCATGCTGGAGAACTTTTCCTCTTTTTCTTGTTTGAGCACTTCCAGAGATTTTTCTTTTATTTACCACAATATCATTTATCCCAGCGTGCTCTGCTTCAATACCCAAAATTCTTAAAGCATTTGCTAAGGAAGAACAAATTAATTTATAGGATTCCAGAATATTTTTAGGAAGGAAATTTTCTGCACAAACAAAAGAATATGTAATCTCTCCTTTTTCATCGTGATAAACTGCTCCTCCTCCTGTAATACGTCTAACAACATCTATGCCCTGTTTTTTGCATTCTTCCAAATTTACTTCTTCCTCCATACTTTGAAAATACCCTATGGATATGGCTGATGGTCTCCATTTATAGAGGCGGAGGGTAGGTATGCCATTTAAAAGCATCGCTTCATCTAAAGCCATGTTTTCAAACGCATTTCTATATCCGTCGATAATAAGGCGGAATTGCATATATGAATAATGCAATTTACATAAATTTCTTTAGATGAACAAACTTTTCTCGCTCCTGAAAAATATCGAAGGATTTAAATTCTCCTAATGCATATGGAAAAAGGAGGCGGTAAAATGGTGTATGAATATACAAGCAAAAAGAGCGGAAAGAAATATAAGTTGTATACCAGGGACGTAAAACTTAAGGGAGGAAAAATCCAGACAATCTATTTCTTTAGTGCAAGGAAACCAAAGAGCGGAAAGCCATGTGATTTGCCAAAGGGCTATGAAGTTGTAGAGAATCCAAGGACAGGATTGCCTTTCTTAAGAAAGAAGAAGAAGTAAATCTCTTCCCTTTCTATTTTTATTTTTATTCAGATGCTGTTAAACTTTCTAAAGCACTCATTATATTCCATATTGCTGTTCTTCCATGAGTTGGTATATTGGGATCGTTAAGCAACTCATCTAACAATGAAATTGCTGAAGCAACCCTTACATCCAAAGATTCTCCCCCCTTCATTAATAATTCTCTCGCCTCTCTTGCTCCTCTTCTTATATTGCGGGGTACAGAAATATCTTCAGATAGCTCTTCTAACATTCTGCATACCTTCTTCAGCCCTTCTTCCTTCATTTTCATCACCTAAAAAACTTGTATGTAATAGCAATCTAACTAAAAAATTTTATGGCTATCTATCTACAAAAGAAATTGCCAAAGTATCTTGCCCTATAAATTTTATATAAGGGCTATTGATATTAACTTGGAGGAGTGAAAAATGAATAATAGAATATTGGCCATTTTTTTGGTGAGCATTTTCTTAGTTGGAGCAATAACACCACTGCTGGAAGGAAGCAATGCAAGAGTTGAAATAAAAATTAGAACAT
>CAZBXJ010000073.1:0-2422 GCA_964495775.1 uncultured Thermoplasmatales archaeon
TCTATAATTTTCTTCCCTAAGGGGGAACTCCTTTTTATTTTAATATCTCCTTGATTCGATATGCTACCAGAAAATATTATCTCACCATCTATAACAATTTCTGCATCCTTTCCAGCATATGCTTTTCCTATTTTCAAAACTAAATCCTTTTTCCTCTTAACTATATTTGGAATAATCTCCGCCTTCTTAAGCAATGGCTGAACACTTATTTTTATTCCTGCCTCCTTTTCTATAGAAGCAATTGTTTTTCCACCTCTTCCTATCAAATGGGGAATATGCTCTTCATCAACATATACAAAAGCTTTATTGCCATTTATCTCTACTTTTGCATCAGCATCCACATACTTTTCAATAATGTATTTTAATTGCTTTTCAGCAAGTTTTTTCAATGGATTCTTTTCCTCTCCTCTTATAGGCATTACAATAACTTGCTCGCCATAGCTATAAATTTCATATAATGCTCTTTTAGTATGAAAATCTCTCACAACTATAACTGGACGAGCCAAATCAGCTTCTTCCATTCCATGAGGAATTTTAACAGTAAAATCCAATTCCAAAACTTCTTTTATCTCTCCTCCAACTATATGTATTACAGTATCAACAACTTGAGGAATCATTCCAAGCTCAACCCTTCCAATTAGCCTTTGTATAGCATCTATAGCTCTATTCGCATGAGTTACTCCTATTAAACCCACTCCAGCCAAACGCATATCCGCAAATATTTTAAAATCCCTACTGCGCCTAACCTCATCAAAAACAACAAAATCCGGTCTAACCAGAAGAAGGATATCTGCAGTTAATTCCATATTTTTTTCTAAAGGAGCATATTGTGTAATTTCATCTCTCACCTGCAAATCTCTGGGGCTTTCCATTGTTTTAACTATAGCCCCCAAACTATATAGATACTCCGCCACCGCCTGAGCAAAAGTGGATTTTCCAGAGCCCGGCGGACCAGAAACCAAAATCCCTCTATGATAATTTTTCAATCTTTCTTTGAGCTCTTCGTCTAAATTGTAATCATCTATGCTGAGCTTAACTATGGGGCGAGTTGCTGTGATTTCAAATTTATCGGAGAAAGGTTGTCTTGCAATAGCAATTCTCATGTTCCTTAGCTGTATGACTGTTGCACCTTTTCTTTCTATTTCTATAAAGCTATCGGGATCTCTTTTTGCATATTCTATTATTTGATGAGTGATTTCAGATAACTCCTTTTCAGTTAATTTTTCATCACTTAGCTCAACAACTCTGAAATTTCCTGGTTTACCTTTTTTGACATAAGGTTTACAGTCTTGGCGGAGGTGGACACTCATTGTTTCTTCATCAAAATATTGCAAAATTTTCAATTCTTCTTGCTCCTCATATAGAGGAGGAATATAAACAACATTCAATCCCTTTGCTTTTGCAGTCTGAGCCTGTATTTTGTCGGAGGTAAATAAAGTCGCTCCAATTTCTTCCGCAACATCTCTTATTATTGCATCTATTCTATTATATTCAATCTCCTCCTTAGTTGGGTATTTTCCATGAAAATGAATATAAATTTTCCCTTCCTTACTCAAATTTTGCAGTTCAACAATCTCATTTAACCCGTTCATTCCAGTTTCCTTTCCCATGTTTGCTTGATGCTCCAATTCTGCCAAAACAGCCATTGGAATGATAATATCTGCTTTTTCAATCTTTCCTTTTCTAATTAATTCGGTTATTCTGCCATCTACGATTACTGATGTATCAGGAACTATTTTCATCATTAGTAAAATCTATGGCATTATAAATCATTTCCTTTGGTTTTTATTTTTGAGTTTGAATACAATGCTAATTGCAATAGCAATGATTGAAATATATAATGGTAGTGCAAACTTTTTTTCTTTCTCCAAACAATTTGTATCTATAAGCACAGTTTCAGATTTTTTATGTCCCAAAACATAGCTTTCAGATTTAATCCAGTTTTTAATTTTTGGTGAGTAATATATTACTTGAGTGGAATTAAAATATTTCCCATTCTCCATCTTATAAGTAACGTTTTTTTCTATTTTGTAGCATTCAAACTCTCCAACAGGAACCTTAACCTTTTCTTTACCTACACATTTACAATTTTCTTTTACCACCGTTACCTGCCAATTTTTACCATCATATGATAAAAGCTGATAACTGTTATTCCATTCATCTCCCACATTTACATTATATCTTATAAACGGAGTGGGAGGAGAATATATATCTTTCATCCTTTGCCCATTTTTTAAATATGTAATCTGCATAACATTTGCTAAATCATATGTTCTTACATATGTATATATTTTATCAACTACTGTTTTTCCCTCTGTTGTTTGAGTTAAATTCCATGCTTTATATTTTTCATTGTCTATATCTACAGTTATATCCTCTTTGCCTTTTATTTCTACAGTAAAATTATATTCTGCTGGTGTTA
>CAZBXJ010000073.1:2522-5429 GCA_964495775.1 uncultured Thermoplasmatales archaeon
GTGAAATATACTCATCAATAATTATAAACTTTGCTATTACATCCATCTATCCAATCCATATTGCTTACAGCTTTCCAAGCTTGGCAAACCGAATGCTCCCTGAATAAAGTTTTTTATCATTTCTTTATACCAATCCATATCAATTTGGCTTCTATCTTCCAGCAATTCAACAGGGTACATATAATGAATTGGCTTCACTCCACTCTTTGTTGGATTTCTTATTCCTGGCAATGGCTTTTTTGTCACTACAAATTTAAATTTTCTTCTTACTACCAATTTTCCAACCAATTTTTCTAATGCTGCCGCTCTTTCTCCATAAACAGATGGAGAACCATCTGGATTGGGCTTGTATCTTTCATGAGGCTGAACAGATTGAATCAGGGTAAAAGCGTCTAAATCAAATTTTTCTATATCCAAGTTTTTAACTTTTTCCAATGTAATCTTCATTATCGAATCCCTAACCTTTTTCCTTGCCTCTTCCTCATCCTTCCATTCTAAATTTTCCTTCAAAACATCTAACATTATGTCTTTAAGAACAATCCTTGCTATATCTGGCTTATCACTTCCTTTAAAGTTATTTCCTTTCGTAATCATTATTACATTTCCATCCTCAACATCGAAAATTAAATAATTCTTGTGTTTAACAAATATCATTGCTTCATGTTCCTCCGCCTCCAGTTCAAATTCCTCATAATTTAATATGTTCCTCCACTTTCTATTACAGTAATCTATTATTTCCAAAATTTTATCTGGATGTGTAATCCAATCTTCTCCATCTGGTATAGCTCCCAACGCTTCTCTCAATTTTCTGGAGGCTGCTCTCGAGCAAGCTACATAAATTCCATCTGTATCTCCATAAACTACTCTCGCTCCATTTCCTTCTAAAGTTTTTAAAGCATCATACAGTATTTCCTGTCCTTTAGTTGTTATTAATGCAGCACCCCATAAATTAAACTGTCTGCATGAAACAGTTGGAGCGGATAAGATTCCGTGAGTTCCCGCATTCCTTGCAGCTTTCAATGATTGATACATCATGCTCAAAATTTGTCTTTCCTTTCCGCTTTTCTCCTTCATTTCTTCCTTCAATTTTTTAATAAAATTCATTATTCCTTTCATTGCAAGATTGACTACGCCAGGCTCCTTTGATATTTTAACTCCAATAAGCAAACCCTTGTCAATAAATTCTTCTTTTCCCTCCTTTATGACTGGTTTAACCTCCTCAATAAATCTTTCTGGCACCTTTTTGAGCCATATCCAATCATCAGGCTCTTCATTTTTTGCCAATCTTACGGTATCGGCACCAGCATTTATAGCCCTTAATATTGTTGGATACATTGCTCCTACATCAGCTACAATAACCTTATACCATGGAACAAAATGACTGTTTGCATCTCTATCTGGCTTTATGGTCATTCCGCCTGGAAAATGATATGCAATATCTTTATTCTTTTCATCATATATGAGAAATGGATATTCCACCCAATCAGGCATTTCATCGCCATATTTAACTACCCTAAGAATTTCCTTACTCGCTCCGTCTCTCCTAACTTTTTCAACAATATCCTTCTTTTTCCCTTTATATTCCAAAAGCTTTTTAGCAACATCATAAACTCTACACAATGCAGGCATTATTTTTTTATGATATGCCGCCCTTATCATTGCCATATAGTCCCACATTTTGGTAGCGCCGGCTGGAAAAAGCAACTCGAAAGGCATTCCAGTTATGAAAGCCAATGGCAATCCTTGCTGGATTAGATGAAGGAAAATTCTAATCTCTTCTATAACATCCTGCTCATTGTATTTTAGAGTTCTTTCATCTATTGCCATTTTTTCTGGAGATACATGCAATCTTTCTTTTATCTCTACTCCAAGAAAATGAGCCAGTCCTTCTAAGCTATAATCATCAATTGCATAAAATTTTCTAGCTGCATGAAATGTATCAAAGGTGGTTGGATAAATAATTGCTACATCGTTTGCTATTCCAAAATGGAAAGATTGATCTTTTCTGATATAAATATCCAGATATTCTTTAAATTTCTTTATTTCATCTCTGGATAAGATTGACGAAAATCTAATCAAATCTTTAATTCTTTTATAAACTTCCAGATTATCAAAACCAGAAATATTATGTCCAGCAATTATATCGGAGGATGATAAAATATCTATAAATTTGAGCAAATTTTTTATTTCTTCATGCTCATCATTTGAAATAAGTTGCTCAATTTCGCCTTCATTTTCTGGTAAATCTGTTATCTCAAAAAAGAAATCTTCATTCTGTAAATCTTTTTTTGAAACAAAAGAAAGAGTGAGTTTTGAATAACCAATAATGTCTATGGGAACATTTCTTTCCTTGCCATATTTTGTCATTTCTATATCATAAATAAGAACTCTAACATTTCTTTCCTTGCCATCTGTATCGAAAATCCATATGCCTTTTGCAGCTAAATCTGTGAGCACTCTTTCATGATAAGGAATATCATGTTCAGCAGTATATAATCCCATTTTGAAAACCTTATCACTCATTTCTGGTACATTTGATGGATGTTTGGTGTATATTTTAAAAACCTTCCTTTTGATGGAAGGATTCCAAAAAGAGGTATATTCTTCTATTTCTCCTATCTTTTTTATTCTTGTATCCCCGCTTAACTCCCTTATAACCTTATTTCTTGCCTCAATTACATCAATTCCTTCCCGAGGAAACGCGAGAAAATAAGGAGTATGCATTTCCTCAACAGGTTGAACCTTGCCTTGCCAGTATAGATAGCTGGGAGAAGCATTTATTAGCATATAGTAAAATATTGCACCCTGCTTATAATTTTTTGGTGATAAAATCGATTTATAAAATTTGCGCCTGTGTAATGTCAAGTAACATCGGTAACATTTTTTGAAAAATATACATTGGCAGGA
>CAZBXJ010000074.1:0-5387 GCA_964495775.1 uncultured Thermoplasmatales archaeon
GAGAGATAAATACAAATATGGCAAAAGATGGATGAATGAAACTACATTTTCAAGAATCTCAATGTTATGGAATTGTGCCACACAGCATGAAGTGAAATTAGAAATTAGTGAAAGCAAATAATGAATGAATTAGTTGTATTTGCATTATTAATAGGAATTGACTATAACACCATCCATTTCATTTATTTTCAATGAACTCCTACAAATAATGACCATTGAAAATAATGGAATAAGAGAGTAAATTTTCTTCATGCAATAATTAGCAACTATATTTTTGCGACGCTAACCACCTTATCTCCCGGATTGAGTTTCATCAGCCTTACACCCATTGTATTTCTTCCCTGTTTTCTTACATCACTGGCTTTAATTCTCACAATCATTCCCTCCTTACTTGCAATCAAAACTTCATTCTCATCCTTTACAGCTATAACACCAACAACCTTTCCATTCCTCTCATTTGTTTTTATTGTTATAATTCCTTTTGCTCCTCTCCTTGTTATCCTGTATTCATCAATGCTTGTTCTTTTTCCATATCCATTTTCTGTTACACTTAGCAAATCTTCCTTGCTGGCTGTTTCAATAGAAACAACTTCATCATTTCTCAGCCTAATTCCAATAACTCCTTCAGCATTCCTTCCCATATTTCTAACTTCTTCCTCCTTAAAAACACAGGCATAACCATCTCTTGTTGACAAAATAATTTTATCTCCCTTCCTTGCTATTTTTGCTCCCACCAACTTATCTCCCTTTTTAAGCTTCAATGCTCTTATTCCATTAGCTCTTATGTTTTTAAGCAAGTTTATTGCAAGTTTTTTTACAATTCCATTTTTTGTGGCAAATATAATATTTTCATCTCCTTCGAAGCCTTTAACAGGTAAAATTTCAACAACATCATTTGATGGAATTAAATTTACTATGGCTCTTCCTTTTGAATGTCTTCCTCCATAAGGTATTTCATATACCTTCTTAGCAAAAACTCTTCCATCTGAAGTAAAGAAAAGTAAGATATCATGTGTTGATGCTATAGCAGTTTTGTATATTATATCTTCTTCTTTCATTTTCATTCCAATGAGTCCTTTCCCTCCTCTTTTTTGACTTCTATACTCATCTAATGGCACTCTCTTGATATAACCGCCAGCTGTTAGAATAACAACAACATCTTCTTCCTGGATTAAATCCTCAATATCCAGTTCAATTCTTGCTTCCTTTATTTCTGTTCTTCTTTTATCTCCATAAGTTTTTTTCAAATATTCCAACTCACTCTTTATTATTTCCTTTATTTCTTCTTCACTTCCTAAAATTTTCTTAAGCTTCTCTATTTCCCTAATTTTTTCTTCCCTCTCTTTCTTTAACTCATCAAATTCCATTGAAGTTAAAGATTGCAAGCGCATTGCAAGAATTTCTTTAGCTTGCTTTTCTGTAAATCCAAATTTTTGCATCAATTTTTCTTTTGCCTCCTTTGCATCTTTTGATTTTCTAATAGCATCAATAACTTCATCAATTTTTTCCAATGCCTTTATAAATCCATCTAAAATATGCTTTCTTTCCTCCGCCTTCTTTAAAGCGAATTTACTGCGCCTCCTAATAACTTCTTTCCTATGCTTTATATATTCTTCAATTAATTCCTTTATATTCAAAAGCTTTGGAACGCCATCTACTAAAGCAATATTTAAAATTCCGAAGGTAGTTTCCATTTCTGTATGCTTAAAAAGCTGATTTTGAATTATTTCTGGCACAACATCTTTTTTGAGCTGTATTACTACTCTCAAACCCCTTCTATCAGATTCATCTCTTAAATCGGATATTCCTTCAATAACTCCTTTCCTAACCAAATCTGCAATATGTTTTATCAAATCAGCCTTACTTACCAGATATGGCAATTCCGTTATAACTATTTTATTTCCTTCAAAATGTGTTTTAGCCCTTACTTTGATTAGCCCTCTGCCTGTCTTATAAGCCTTCAAAATTTCTTTCTTCCCATAAACTATTCCTCCTGTAGGAAAATCTGGGCCTTTTATATACTCACAAATTTCCTCAATACTGATATTAGGATTGTCTAAAGTTGCTATTATTGCATCAACTACCTCCTTTAAATTATGAGGAGGCATATTTGTTGCCATTCCAACAGCTATACCAGATGAGCCATTTACAAGTAAATTAGGCAATAAGGCAGGTAATACAACCGGCTCTTTCAATGTGCCATCAAAGTTATCCCGCCATTCAACAGTCTCCTTATCAATATCCTTAAGCAATTCCTCGCTTATTTTGCTCAGCCTCACCTCAGTATAACGCATCGCCGCAGGAGCATCGCCATCAACACTACCAAAATTTCCCTGTCCATCTATTAAGGGATAGCGCATAGAAAAAGGCTGAGCCATTCTTACCAAAGCATCATAAACTGCTGCATCTCCATGAGGATGGTATTTTCCAAGAACTTCTCCAACTACTCTTGCTGATTTGCGGTGTGGTTTATTGTGATGCAATCCCATTTCATGCATTGCATACAGAATTCTGCGGTGCACAGGCTTTAAACCATCTCTCACATCTGGAAGAGCCCTTCCAACAATTACACTCATTGAATAGTCAAGATAAGAAGTTTTCATTTCCTCCTCTAAGGGTCTAACTATTATGCGTTCAGATATCAAGGTTCACTACCTCCTTTGCATGCCTTTTAATGAATTCCCTCCTTTCTTCAACATTTTTACCCATTAAAATTGTAAATAGCTCGTCAGCTTCAATAGCATCCTCTATTTCAACCCTCTTAAGAATTCTTTTCTCAGGATTCATCGTCGTCTCCCATAACTGCTCTGGATTCATTTCTCCCAAACCCTTATATCTTTGAATGGTGGCACCATCACTTGCAATCTTTTTAAGTTCTTCATCACTATAAGCATAATATTCCTTATTTCCCTTCTTAACTCTATATAACGGAGGTTGAGCGATATAAATATAACCATTTTCTATAAGTGGGCGCATATATCGGAAAAAGAATGTTAAGAGCAATGTTCTTATATGGGCGCCATCTATGTCGGCGTCGGTCATTATAATTATCTTGTGATAATTTGCTTTTCTTATATCAAATTCATCTCCTATGCCCGTTCCAATGGCAGAGATAATTGCCTTTATTTCATCATTTTCCAAAATCTTATCGAAGCTTGCTTTCTCAACATTCAGTATCTTTCCTTTTAATGGCAATATGGCTTGATATCTTCTATCTCTTCCCTGCTTTGCTGAGCCGCCTGCAGAATCTCCTTCTACAATGAAAAGCTCGCATTTTTCTGGATCGTTAGATGTGCAATCTGCAAGCTTTCCGGGCAATGCAGTGGATTCTAAATAGCTTTTTTTCCTAACAAGCTCTCTCGCTTTTCTCGCTGCTTCTCTTGCCTTCCTTGCCTGCAATGCCCTTTCAAGAATTCTTTTAGCCACAGAAGGATTTTCTTCCAGATATGTAGATAACTTTTCATATACAATTGTCTCAACAATTCCTTTTACCTCTGAGTTGGCAAGCTTTGTTTTTGTTTGTCCTTCAAATTGAGGATTTGGAACCTTACAGGATATAACAGCAGTAAGCCCCTCTCTTACATCCTCTCCCTCTAAAGTTTCATTGTTCTTAAAGAAGTTTTTCCTTCCATATTCGTTTAATGTTCTTGTTAATGCAGATTTAAAGCCTGATAAATGAGTTCCTCCTTCTTTGGTATTTATGTTATTAACAAAAGTATAAACATTTTCTGCATAGCTATCTGTGTATTGCAGAGCAATTTCAACATGAATTCCATCTTTTTCCCCATTGAAATAAATAACATCATGCAAAGGATTCTTATTCCTGTTAATGTATTTTACAAACTCTATTATACCTCCATCATATTGGAAAACATCTTCCTTGCCAGTTCTTTTATCTACAAGCCTAATTCTCAAACCTTTATTTAAAAAAGCAAGTTCCTGCAATCTTTTCTTAAGGATGTGGTAATCAAATGTTTTGCCAGCAAAAATTTCATCATCTGGATAGAATGTTATTTTTGTTCCTGTTTCGTTGGCATTGCCAACTATCTCAAGTTTTGTAACTGGCTTTCCTCTTTCATATCTCTGCCTGTAAATTTTTCCATTTCTTCTAACCTCCACTTCTAACCATTTTGATAAAGCATTAACAACAGACACACCAACTCCATGTAATCCTCCAGCTACTTTATAAGCACCTTTATCAAACTTTCCGCCAGCATGGAGCTTTGTCATTACTACTTCTACGCCAGAAATTCCATAATCCTTATGAATTTCAACTGGAATTCCCCTTCCATTATCATCTACCGTTATGCTGCCATCTTCATTTATTATAACATCTATTCTTGTACAATATCCAGCTAAGGCTTCATCAACAGAATTATCAACAACCTCTTCTACCAAATGATGGAGACCCTTCTCATCAGTAGAGCCAATGTACATTGCTGGTCTTTTTCGGACTGCTTCCAGACCCTCAAGTACCTTAATCTTATCAACACTATATTCTTCAGTCATTTTTCAAAAAATTTAGTGGAAAATTCCCTTACTTTCCTCTACTTTCTCCATTTTATTCCAGCATTCCTCGCAATACAGCTGGTTGCATACTGGGCATTGATATACCATCCCTTTGTAGTTTGGATCAAGCATATTTTTTCCACAGACTGCACATGATGTTAATTCCTTGTATTTTTCCCTGCAATCTTTGCATACTATTACATCAGGCGTGAGAAGATTAATAATTCTTTCCTTCCTCATTTCATCCTCATTCATTTTTTCCCCACTAAAAATTAAATTTTACATATAAATGTTATGCATGTTGTATTACATCTGTTGGCAATGGTTTCCAACTATGTTTTTCAAAATCCCATCCTTCCCTTAAAACTTCCCACTCTATTGTCCATACATTTTGCCCGTCAAATTGTTGCAGATGATCAACACTAATATGGAGCTTTATTCTAACTTTGTCTCCAACATCAAAATTTGTCAAGTTTCCATCAAAATAAAAGCCTGAAGATGGCATTGATGTGAAAAGCAAAAGAGTATAATTCTCAACTATTTGCTTTTGAGATATTTCATCTTCAATTATCAACGTGTCACCATCATCCAAGGATTTAAAGCCGGAGAAAAAATAATGTGTTTCATTGTTCGTTTCTGTTTCCACATCTTCAGATAATTCTTTCAAATTCATAACAAGAGCTTTTTCCTTTTCCGCACAACCCGCAAATATGGCTATAAAAAATATAGCCAACACCGCTACTTTCCTCATTATTGCTTAACAGCTTTTTATATAAAAATCTATGCATAAAAGGTGCAGGGACTGTCAAGAAATTCTCACCTCCAGATTGTAAATGACTACAAATGCGGTAAGCCATTTCTCAACGCTTTCTTTTGAG
>CAZBXJ010000075.1:0-5371 GCA_964495775.1 uncultured Thermoplasmatales archaeon
TTTTATGCAAATCTCTAAAAAGTATAAAAAAGGGGGAAGGCTATCTTTTTCTTCTATAAGCAAAGGCTATTGCTATTGCCACAGCAAATGCTATCAATTCAAAGCCAGGTGTTTTCTTTTTGCCTTCAGTTTCTGTTTCATCTTCTGATATCGTCTTTGTATAGCTTACACCATTTGCTAGCATAGTTGGTACTGTATCATAATAGGCTTGATTCCATTTTGTTTCTTCCTTATCTTTATAAGCCCTTGCATACACTCTGACTTTCTTAACATCCTTCCTCTCTGCCCATTTATATTCCTCGTGCTGTGTTACTGGATACTTTGCATCCAATTCAAATTTCCATTTATTCCAGTTTCCTTCAGTTGAATTGAAAGATAATTTTCTCAGCTCCACTCCATATCCAGAATAAGGTGGCATGTCAATTGGACCTTTTGTCCAATCTGTCCAGTCATATGTTCCATCTTTATAATAGATTACATAACTCAATGATACATGGTCAACTCCATTTGTTGTTCCTTCAACAAGCAAATAAACTTCCCAGTTCTGCCCATTATCAACCTTCTTTATATCATAAACAACCTTTGTTATCTCAACCTCTATACTTTTATCTGTCGGCTGCTCCTTAGTTGGATCATTTGTTTTTGTTGTATCTCCTCCATCTCCTCCATCACTCCAGTCTTCGGTTGTATAATCCCATTCCTGTCCATCTGTAGCAAAAGCTACAAAATAGAAATTATTCCATGAAGAAACTATTCCAAATGGAATTGATAGCTTTATTGTATCGCCATTTATTTCATATTCTGCCATTCCAAAAGATGTTCCTCCAGCGTAGCCTGCTTGTCCATTCGAATATGTTACAGTAACAGCATTGGCTTGGTCTCCATCATTCATTCCTACTCCATATTCATAATTGGGGTTTATGTTTCCTGCCACTTTTATATAAAAAGCTAATTTATCTTCCTCCACCTTGCTCCACACTTTTACAATGTCAATATCAGCATTGTTTGCATCCCTTGCATCCATTTTTTCCTTTTCAAAATTCGTTGCCATAACAATTGGCATCGCCAATAACACAACCAATATAGCTACAGATTTTTTCATGCACCCCTCATTTTTTTATATTATAAATTTTTTTCTATTATTATGCTAATTAATGCTGATTTTCACATTCATTCCCCTTATTCGGGAGGAACATCTGAAAAAATTGATTTAAAGCTTTTTGCTGAAGGAGTAAAAAAGAAGGGTTTGCATTTAATTGCAACTGGAGATTGTTTGCATCCAGTATGGCAAAAAGAAATTAAGAAATATGAGAAAAATGGTATGATAGAAATAGATGGCATTTATTTTGTGTTAAGCGCCGAAGTAGAAGATAAAAACAGGGTGCATCATCTGCTTTTATTTTCAGATTTTTATTCTGCAAATGATTTTAAGGAAAAGGTTGCAAAATATTCAAAAAATATTGATGAAGATGGTCGCCCAAAAATATTTCTAAATGGAAGGGAAATTCTTGAATTTGCAAAGGAATCAAATGCTTTAATTGGACCAGCTCATGCTTTCACTCCATGGACTTCATTATATGCCTATTTTGATTCTGTTCTTAGCTACTATGGCAAAAAGCCGGATTTTATTGAACTTGGCTTAAGTGCAGATAGCAATTATGCTGACAGGATAAAAGAATTGCATAGCATTACTTTCCTAACAAATTCAGATGCACATTCTTACTTGCCAAACAGATTGGGAAGAGAATTCAATAGGCTTAATATAGAAGAAATTTCATGGGATGAGATAAGAAAGGCAATTTTGAATCATAAAATAAGCTTAAATGTTGGTTTTCCACCAGAAAAGGGGAAATACAATAGGACAGCATGTAGCTCATGCCACAGACAATTTAAAAAAGAAGTTGCAGAGGAAATGAATTGGACTTGTTATTGTGGAGGAGTAATTAAAAAAGGAGTGAAGGATAGAATAGATGAGCTTGCAGATTTCAGCAAGCCGGTTCATCCAGATCACCGCCCACCCTATCTTCATTTGATTCCTTTAGCAGAAATAATTGAAGAGGCTTTGAAAATAAGAGCCAAGTATAATGTTAGAAAAAAATGGGAGGAAATTACAAAATTAGGCAATGAAATACAAATTTTATTGGATATTGATTTAGAAAAGCTCCAAAAATTTGTTCCACCAGCCATTTTAAATGCAATAAAAGCTTTTAGAGAAGGAAAAATTAAAATTATACCGGGCGGTGGGGGCAAGTATGGAGAGATAGTGATAGAATGATGTGTGGGATAGATGAGGCTGGGAGAGGCCCCGTAATAGGACCAATGGTTGTAGCTGGGGTATGGCTGGAAGAGAAAGATGAGTGGAAGCTTTTAGAAGCTAAGGTAAGAGATTCGAAAAAGCTCATAAAGCAGAGGAGAGAAAGATTGGCAGAGTATATAAGAGAGAATTTTTATTGTGAAGTTATTGTTGTAAAACCTGAAGATATTGATGCCCTCCGCCAGACAATGACAATGAATAAATTTGAGGCATATGTTTTTGCAAAAATTGCCAATAAGAAGAGGGCGGATGTTTATTATATTGATGCTGCAAGTAACAATGAGGAGGAGTTTAAGGAGATAATTAGAAGTTTGATTGAACATGATTGCCATATAGTCTGTGAGCATGGCGCCGATGACAAATATGTGGTTGTATCTGCTGCCTCAATTATTGCAAAGGTGGAAAGGGATAAGCAGATAGAAAAAATTGCTGAAGAGCTTGAGGCAAAGCTTGGGATGCCATTGGGAAGCGGATATCCAAGTGATGAAAGAACAATAAACTTCATAAAGGAATGGATAAAAAGATTTGGTGAGTTGCCTCCATATATAAGAAAGAGCTGGAAAACAGTTAAGAATATAGAGAATGAATTAAAGCAAAGCAAATTATTCTAATTCATAGCTTTGTTTTTCCTCATTCCATTTTAGTCCATATATTAGCTCCTCAAATCTCCCATTCAACCATTCTTTTATAAATTTATGTGGCATAGGATGCCAGTATTTTTCCATATGCTTTAAAGTTATCTCTTTCCTTTTCCTTGCTTCTTCATATACCATTGCTGCAACTCTTTCAACCCCATTAAATTTTATGCCACAGCAATTTATTGTATCATTTAAATAATATGGCACTCTATCTCCATCTGAACATATGGTAAATTTTAACCCGTGCTGATTGGCAATCTCTTTCAATTTTTCATAAGCCTTCAATTTTCTGTGCAAATCATATCTGTAATAGAATCCCTTCCTTACATAATCTCTAAGCTTTAATGCTTTAACAAGCCCCTCCCTTGCTCTCAAAAATTCAACTATTATATGTCTTGCAAAATCTATTCTTTCCATAATTTTTTCTGCTTCATTTAAATTAATGTTTGGAATTACAGGTGAAAATCTTGCTATGGCGAAAAATCCAGCATTACTTAATTCTTCCATTGCCTTTATTCTTTCTGAAGGAGGCGGAGCATATGGCTCTATTTTCTTTGCAACCTCATCATTCAGAGTAGATATTGAAAATTGTATTACAGCAAGCTTTTCATCTAAAATATCAATGTAATCCATCACAAGAGAACTTTTTGTAATAATGATGTAGGGATAGTCAATTTCATTTAATTCTTCTATCACCCTCTTTGTTATCTTTTCCTTTCTTTCCATTTCATGAAAGCAATCTGTTCTTGCTCCCAATCTTATTGGAATTTTCTTTTTAACAGCCATTCCAATAGGTGTATCCTTTCCCTTAGAAGATCTTATTATTTCTTTTAGATTCTCTATCTTAACTTTCCTTACTTTCTTTTTGTAATTTTCTGCATAACAGTAAATGCATTTATGAGCACAACCAACATAACAATCTAATTGAAGAGGGAAAAAGCATGTAAGCAATTCATGCCCAGTTTTTGGTAGCTTCAACATTTCATTTTTATGAAATATTCATGAATTCTTGTATCTTCTGTAAGCTCAGGATGGAAAGTTAAAGCTAAAATGTTGCCCTGCTGGACAGCAACAGCATAGTTATCAAGTTTTGCCAAAACTTCAACATTCTTTCCTACTTCTAAAATAGCAGGAGCTCTTATAAAAACAGCTTCAAATTCTCCAATATTTTTTATATTCAGCTTTACTTGAAAACTCTCTCTCTGCCTTCCAAATGCATTTCTCTTTACTTTCATATCCACTAAACCAAGCAATTTGGTTTTTGTTTTAGCAACTTGCTCATCTCCATGCTTTGCCAGCAAAATGCAGCCGGCGCAAGTCCCCATAATTGGTTTTCCTTGCTTGTATGCCTTTTTTATTTCATCAGCTATTGATTTTTTATGAATTAACTTGCTTATAGTTGTGCTTTCTCCTCCTGGCAGAATAATTGCATCTGCTTCAGCCACCTCTTCTTTGCTTGATGTAGCAAAAGCCTCTCCTTTTATTCCAAGCTTTTCTAAAGCTTTATTTGATATAATAACATGCTCCTCTACATCTCCCTGCACATCTATTACAGCAATTTTCATAAGCCCCTTATTTGCAAGCTTTCTTCAAGCTTTTCTATTTCCTTTCCTTTCATTGCCTCTCCAAGTCCTTTTGAAACATTAGCTATTATTTCAGCATCTCTCCAGTTTTCTACAGCTTCAACTATTGCCCTTGCAAAAGCTGGAGGATTTGAAGATTTGAATATGCCTGAGCCAACAAAAACTCCATCTGCTCCAAGATACATCATTAGGGCGGCGTCTGCAGGCGTTGCTATTCCGCCTGCTGCAAAATTTACAACAGGAAGGCGACCAAGCTTTTTAATTTCCTGCAAAACTTCAAACAATCCTTTGACAATATCATCAAAAGTATATTCTTCATAGATGAAATCATCATCTTTTAGCTTTATTCCTTCCTTTGAAACATTTTCTGCCAGCCTTTTATAAGGCATTGCATAGTTTATAGCAAGTTCATGCAATTCATTTTCATCCATTCTTTTTACCCTTTCAATGGCATAATTCATCAAACGCATATGTTTTACAGCTTCAACCACATTTCCGGTGCCAGCCTCTCCTTTTGTTCTTATCATTGCTGCTCCCTCCCATATACGGCGGCAAGCTTCACCTAAGCTTCTTGCTCCGCATACAAAAGGAACAACAAACTTTCTTTTGTCAATATGGAAAAATGTGTCTGCAGGTGTAAGGACTTCGCTTTCATCAATCATGTCAACACCTAAAGCTTCTAATGCACGAGCTTCCATTATATGCCCAATCCTACATTTTGCCATTACTGGTATCGTTACAGCATTCATTATTTCTTCAATTTTCTTTGGATCCGCCATTCTCGCAACTCCACCACTTGCCCTTATGTCAGCAGGCACTTTATGCAAAGCCATCAC
>CAZBXJ010000076.1:0-2539 GCA_964495775.1 uncultured Thermoplasmatales archaeon
TCTATGGATACACTATTTTGGAATTATTTATGATTTATTTTGCCGTAGCAGGCATAATAACCATTATCCAAAGATATTATTTGGTGATGAAGTGGTTCATCCAAAAATGATTTTTTGAGCATATTTTGCAACTTCTTTCCTATATTTTTCCGGGCAACAAACCATAATTGCCCATTCTGTTATGCCTCTCATCTCCAATGCATTGGCTAAAGGCGTAAAATGGCTTAATGGCTTTATTTCATTGTTGTCAAGAACTTTTATATCAACTTTTTTAATCCTTGGCTCAGAAAGTAAAATATCTTTTCCTGGAATATCAACTATAACATATCCTTCCTTCAGCCCTACTTTTTCAGCAATTTCATTTTCAATTTCTTTCAGCTCATTTAACTCTGCCAGAATTGCTTTTTCTTCTTCATTCATCTCCTCCAAACTTTTTGCAAATGCTTTTTTAAAAAGCTTTCTGTATTTTAGGCGAGATACAATGTCTTTTTGATACTCTCCCATTCTCTTCAATTTTTCAATTAATTCACAATCTGTTAGTTGAGAGAAATCGAAAGGTGGGGAGAGTTCAACAGCTTTAATTAACATTAATTCTGCAATTCTAACTGTTTTGTGGAGGTAAACAGAGGAATACATTAATGCTCTTGCAACCAGCATACTCTCTAAAGCACTTATTCCCTTTCTTTCAAAAACAAGCTTGTTGTCAAAAATTTTCATTGTTTGTATGAGGCGGTCGCTATCAATTATTCCATATGCAACCCCAGTATAATAAGCATCTCTCATTAAATAATCAATTTGATCCGCATCTAAAGCACCATGTATTATTTCTGATAAGTATTCCTTTTTTCCTTCAAGAATATTAATAACTTCATTTGCATTTATTCCATAATCTCCCAGAATCTCTTTTATTGTTTTTTCATATTCATAATCATTTAGCAATCGTTGCCCATTAATTATTTCCTTGGTAATTTCTACATGATCCTTTCCTGTCCTCATATGCATTAAATATTCTAAAGTATGAGAAAATGGACCATGCCCCACATCATGAAGCAATGCTGCAACACCAACAAGCAAATCATCTATGCCCAATGCTTTGCAAATTTTCCTAGCAATATAACATGTGCCTAAGGAATGCTCAAGCCTAGTATGATTTGCGCCTGGATAAACAAGATATGTAAAGCCAAGTTGTTTAATGCCGTGCAGTCTTTGCAATTCTGGAGTTTCTATGAGCTCCAGAAATACTCCTTCCACCTTTATATTGCCATACAATGAATCTCTTATATATTTCAAATTCTCCATATTCCTTTTCTATATTTCTTCATTACTACAAGTATTGCTGATGCAACTACTACAATTATGAGTTCAAAACCTGGCACCTTTTCCTTTTCTTTAACATCAA
This sequence comes from uncultured Thermoplasmatales archaeon, assembly GCA_964495775.1. Classification (GTDB taxonomy): domain Archaea; phylum Thermoplasmatota; class E2; order UBA202; family JdFR-43; genus JAPDJP01. The sequence goes on from CAZBXJ010000076.1 coordinate 1,400, forward strand.
CAAGCATCTGATAGCTATCCTTTGCACCATCATCATCTATTACAGTTAGCGTTACCAAATATTTTCCTTTCTTATCAAATTTATGAGTTGCTTGTATTCCATAAGCATCTGCTAATCCATCGCTATTAAAATCCCATGTATAGTTGACTATAGAGCCATCAGCATCATTGCTTAAGCTTGCATCAAATGTGACTTTCTCATCTTCCCTTGGCTTACTTGGCTCTATTTTGAATAAAGCCGTTGGCTTTACATTGAGCACTTCAATTTGCTTCTCTACCTCTGCTTTTGCACCATCGTCATCATATACTACAAGCTTAACAGTATAGATTCCATTATCTGCATATTTGTATGTTACATTTTTTCCATATGAGTAGTTTCCATTGCCGAAGTTCCATGTATAATTTACTATGAATCCATCAGCATCACTACAATTTGAAATAAAATCTATGCTTTGTAAATCAGTTGGTCTTTCTGGTTTCCAGCTGAAATTAGAAACAGGAGCAATGTTTCTAACTTCAATTGTTTTGCTTATTGTTGCCATTGCACCATCATTATCTTTAATTGTTAATGTTACTGTATATGTGCCATCATCGCTATAGCTATGATTTACAATCTTTCCATATCCAATGCTTCCATCTCCAAAGTCCCATGTGTAATTTACAACATATCCATCTAAATCATAGCTTGATGAAGCATTGAATATTGCCTCTTCAATATCTGTTGGATTAGCTGGAGTCCATGTAAAGTTAGCTACTGGCTCCCTGTTCAACACTTCTATTTGTTTCTCTGCATAAGCTATTCCTCCATCATTGTCTATTACTGTTAGATTGATTGTATATATGCCATTGTCAGCATATTCATGTGTTGCATTTTTTCCATATCCAATGCTTCCATCTCCAAAGTCCCATATCCATTGAGTTATATTTCCATCTAAATCAATGGAATTGTCATGGAAGTAAACAATTTCATATGTATATGGCTTGGCTGAAGTATAATCAAAGTTTGCTATTGGAGCAACATTTCTAACTTCAATTGTTTTGCTTATTGTTGCCATTGCACCATCATTATCTTTGATTGTCAATACAACTGTATATGTGCCATCATCGCTATAGCTATGATTTACAATCTTTCCATATCCAA
>CAZBXJ010000076.1:2639-5310 GCA_964495775.1 uncultured Thermoplasmatales archaeon
CCATCTAAATCAATGGAATTGTCATGGAAGTAAACAATTTCATATGTATATGGCTGGGAAGGTTGGAAGGAGAAATAAGCTACTGGCAATCCAGCCCTTCTTATCAAGGGATGGTAATCTTTTCTACCCATTTCTATTTCATATGGCTCGTCTCCCAGTCCATCTTCATTGGCATCATAGCCAACATAATCATCCCAGTAATTGCCAACGCTACTGTTCCATTTATTCATTCCCTCATCATAGGCATGTTTCTCATTTCCAATAAAATCATTGAAATGTATTAGATTATCTGAGGCATCTGTATATATTCCATAGAAATTATCTTCAAAGATATTATGATAAATTTCATTTCCTCGGGATTGTTCCATTTTTAATCCATTTATAAAGTTCTTTGAAATATTATTGTACTCAATACTGCCATTTTCAGAATACTGGAGGATTAGTCCATTATTATTTTCATAAATTGTATTGCCAACAATAGATAAATTCCGGGAATATCTTGCAAGAATTCCTGCATAAGCATTTCTATAAATTTTGCTTTCATTTATTGTAGCATCATCTCCCTTGATAAATAAACCATAATAGCAGTTATGGATTTTGCATGAATTGATTGAAGCATTGTTTCCCACTATTTCTATTCCCGCATCATTCCAGCAATTTCTTATCTCAAGATTATATATTTCAACATTATCAGCCAAAATCTTCATGCCATTCTTTCCTTCAAGAACTGCATTTTCTCCTGCCATGCATAATTCTTTATCAATTTCTACACTTTCCTCATAAATTCCTTCAAAAACAAAGCATCCTCCGCCAGCCTGCAACTTTTCTATTGCATCATTTATGCTATTGAAGTGATCTATTCCCCATCCAGGTGTGGTGGCATTATATTCCTTATTTATCCAAACAAAGGTTGGTGGCTTTTTTATTTCATTTGCAAGCGGATATGCATCTATAGCTCCGCCATCTATATGGTATGGCGCATCACAAATCCCGTCCTTATTTTTATCTGTGCTCTCAAAATCGCTCCAATAGTTACCAAGAGCCATTTCATATTCTCCGCTCCAATCATTATTGCAGTTATCAAAAGCGAAATTATTTATGAAATTATTATGGTAGATTTTATTGCCATTTGATGTCAGGGTAATATAGATTCCATAGTTGCCATTGTTTTTTATATTACAATCAAAAATTTCATTATTTGAGGAGGAATGGCTTAGTTCAATGCCGAAATAGCTATTGTTCTCTACATCACAGCCATATACTTTTGATGAAGATGTATTTACAAAATAGATTCCCTTCACATTATCTGTAAAATTACAGTGGTAAATGTTGCAATTCTTTGCATCTATGATATATAATCCAAATATACTGCTCCTCGCAATACAGTCAGAAATGGTAATATTTTCCACACTTTGCACTTTAATTGCATTTCTGCTTGCTTCAACAGTAAATCCTTTTATAACAACATTCTCAGCATTTATGAAGAGTCCCTCCTCTCCTCCTCTTATGGTTGCATTATTTCCAATAATCTGCAAGCTTTTTTTAACCTCAATACTTTCATATAGTCCAGCTTGCACATAGCATTTGCCGCCAGCAGCCAAAGCATCAATGGCTTCGCTCAAATCATTAAAGTGGTCTATGCCCCATCCTGGAGTGGAGGCATTAAAATCATCATCCACCCAAACAAAAACTGGAGGAACAGAAACGGGATAAATGAGCGGGTGATAATCGGCGATATTTCCCATTTCATATGGTTCATCTCCCAGTCCATCTTCATTTGCATCGTAGCCAACATAATCATCCCAGTAATTGCCAACGCTACTGTTCCATTTATTCATTCCCTCATCATAGGCATTTATTCCATTTCCTATGAAATTGTTGTGATGAATTGTATTGTTAAAGGAATTCTCACCATATAATCCATAGCCAAAATTACTCAAAAAGTTTGTATTTGTTATTTCATTATTATTTGAATCTTGCAATTTAATACCTATTTTGTTATTAGATATATTACAGCCAATAATAGCTGAGTTTGTTGCATTGTATAGCCATATCCCACAAAATGAATCATAGATTGTTGAATTGAAAATAGTTATGTTGATGGCAGAGCTTACCCAAATGCTTTTATTTTCAATGTTAAAAAATGTTCCTTGAACAGTACAATTCTCTGCTTTTTCAAAAATTAAACCCCAGTCAGTATTATATATCTTTATATTCGAGAAACTTATGTTTTCGCTACTTGCTTTTATTCCAACCGGAACATTGTATATAGTTGTATTTTCAACTGATATATTATTTCCATGCAACTCCATTCCATATAAATCGTTCCCATAGATGATGCAATTTTTAATGCTAACAGTATTACAATCTGTAAAAATTCCTGCTTCTAGCCCATTAATTATTGTAAGATTTTCAATAAAAACATTGTTAGCAATTATGTTAAATGCATATAATCTCTCATTTCCATCTATTATTACACTCTCTGCGCTTTCACCAATTATCCTTATTCCTTTATCTACAAATATATTTTCTTCATATTTTCCTGCAAAAATGAATATAATATCGCCTTCTTCTGCATCATCAATTGCAGCTTGTATGCTATTATATTTATAATTTGAAGGATCACTTGTAAAATCATCATCAACAAAGATTATTTTCCCATATGGTAAGG
>CAZBXJ010000077.1:0-5185 GCA_964495775.1 uncultured Thermoplasmatales archaeon
TCTGCAGATTTTCATTAAGAGATGTTGCCATAGCAATTCGTATTTTTGTAAAAAGGGGGATGGCTATAGCTATAGCGAAAAATTTTTATATTTGTTTGAACCCTCTTCTGCTATTTAAATTGATAAAAAATTGAGTCATTATGATTGAAACAATTACAAAGCTCTTTCAAAATGAAACAAAAAATTCCCAGTGGGATGAGAATAGATTAAAACAACTTATAATTCTATATTTCCTGGCTTTACTATTTTTCTCATTGTTTATGATATGAAAAAGAATGCTTCTATGAGCAGCTGAAATACTTTATGGAATAGCAAAAATATCATGCTAACAGCAATTTCAGCCAACATACAGAGATGCTCATGATATACCAAGATATAAATATCTACATTTCATTACTCTTGTGGAGAAGTGGCAGTCTAGGATAGCATTTTTAATGGCTTCTATTGGTTCTGCTGTGGGACTTGGCAACATTTGGAGATTTCCATATGTTGCATATAAAAATGGAGGGGGGGCTTTTCTAATTCCGTATTTTGTAGCTCTATTTACTGTTGGCATTCCTTTGCTTATTGCAGAATTTGCGGTAGGAAGTATTTTTAGAAAATCTGCCCCTTATGCAATGAAATCAGTAAATAAAAAAGTTGAGTGGGTGGGATGGCTTGGTGTTTTTTCTGCTTTTTTCATCTCCATTTATTACTGTGTTCTTATAGCATGGTGTCTATGCTATATTTTCCACTCAGCTGGCTTGGTATGGCAGCCTGATGCATCTAATTTTTTCTTTGAAAAATTCCTCAGCGTTACTTCTTCTCCTTCCATTCTTGGAAGTATAAATGCACAGATAGCATTTGCCCTTCTTTTTGTCTGGACTTCTATATATCTAATTCTTTATAAAGGAGTTAAATCCATTGGAAAAGTTGCATCTATAATTGTGCCCTTGCCAACAATCCTGCTTTTAATATTAACCATTGTAGGTATTTCCTTGCCAAATGCTGGAAGTGGTTTAGATTTTTATCTCTCTCCGGATTTCTCAAAGCTTTCTAATCCTCTTATCTGGCTCTCTGCATATGCTCAAATTTTCTTCTCACTATCTTTAGCTCAGGGTATAATGATTGCATATGCAAGCTTCCTTGAAAAAAAATCAGATATTGCAAACAATGCTTTTATTACAGCTTTTGCTGATGGAGGAATAGCATTTCTGGCAGGATTTGCTGTTTTCAGTGTTTTAGGCTTTTTATCTTATCAAACAGGAATGCCAATGGAAGAAATTGCAAGAGGCGGGATAGGATTGGTGTTTATAACCTATCCTACAGGAATTTCAAAAATTCCTTTTATGGCATCATTCTTTGGTATAATTTTTTTCTTAACCTTATTTGCATTTGGCTTAACTTCAGCATTTTCAATGGTTGAAGCATTATCAGATGGGCTTAAAGATAAATTTGGAGTGGCAAAGGAAAAGGCAAACTTTTTCATCTGCCTTATTGGCTTCTTATTTGGATTGGTCTTAACAACAGGAGGAGGAATTTACTGGATTGAAATTATGGATCATTTCATATCAAACTTTGCTCTTGTTTTTGTTGGTTTGTTGGAATGCCTTATACTTGGCTATATTTTTGGAGGGGAAAAAATCAGGAAATATGTTAATGAGGTTTCAGAAATTAAGATTGGGAAATGGTTTAGCATTATGCTGAAACTTTTTGCTCCTGTTATACTCATATTAATAGCCATAACATCTCTCAGTGAACTTCTTGTACATGGCTACAATAACTTTCCTGGATGGAGTTTAGCAATAGGAAGTTTATTAGTAATTCTCATTTTAATTATTTCTCTTCTTATGGGGAGGATAAAATGTCTGCAGGAGCAATAATCATGGCTGTAATGGGAAGCTTAATTCTCTATGGAGGATTAGCCTATTGTATATACAGGGCTATAAAAGCCGAATCTTACAAGCGATAGCTTTATATTATACATTTTTATTTCCATGAAGGAGGGATAAAAATGGCAGAGGAACAACAGGAAAATGTGGTATACGTGGGTAATAAGCCACCAATGAATTATGTGTTGGCTGCAATAACCCAGTTGAATTCTGGGGCAAAACAGGTGGCAATAAAAGCGAGAGGAAGAGCTATTTCAAGAGCTGTCGATGTTGCAGAGATTGTAAGGAGGCGCTTTGTAACAGATGCTGAAATCAAGGATGTAAAAATATACACAGAAGAGCTTACAAACGACGAGGGCAACAAAGTAAATGTGTCCTGTATAGAAATCTATCTGGCGCGTGAGGGCGCGTGAGCCCTCTCCTCTTCTTTTCTTTGGTAGAAAAATCAACGATTTTTCCCCTCATCTCATAAAATTTTTTATTTACAGTTGCTATTAGTAAGGTGGAAGGATATCCAGTGGTAAGAGTAAGGAAAGGGAAAATAAAGAGAGGAGATAATATATGGAAGAGAAAAGAGGCGGTTGAAGCTTTAAATAATCTTTGCACGGAAAATAAATTTGTTTATGTAATTGATTTGGACGGGTTTAGAAAAAACAGTCCTAATTTGGATTTATATAAAAAAGTATATGGCAAATTATGGATTGATTCATATCCAAGATTTGTGGAGGATGTAATGGACTTGATTGTTGTAGGGGCAGAGAGAATTACGGTTAGAGATGCAAATAGTGATTTTTTGAAGGAAATTAAGGAGATTTGCGATAAAGAAATATTTTTAGCTGGTAATAATTTGAAGGAATTGGCTAAATTGACTAAAGATTTGGAATTTAATGGAATAGTGCTTGATGAGGAGCAAAATTTTACTGGAGAGCTTGAAACTTGGAAAATTTATTTGAGCGATGAAACAATAAGGAGGTTGAAATGATGGAAGAGCTAAAAAAATTAATAGCATTTATTTTCCAAAGGAGTGGAAAGGAAAGAATGCACGAAAAAGATATCTACATGACTCTATCATTTGAACTTGGATGGATGACACCAAAACAGGGAAGAAAAGCCATAGAAAAAGCTTTAGAACTTGGTTTGGTTAAAAAGGAAGGTGAAGAAATTTTGCCAAATTTTGATTATAAGGCAATAGAGATTCCATTGGGTTTCAGGCTTGATGGAGAAAAAATTGAAGAAATGGAGATGGATTTGCTCAGCAGAATAATATCAAGAATTGTTAGCAATACAAAATTGGGAGAGAAAAAGGTAAGGGAAGAAGTGAGGAGATTGGCAGAAGAATTGGATATTTATCCAGAGATAGCAGCTCTTCTTATAGCTTATAAAAATAATGTAAAGATAGATGATTTAATTGAAGAAGCTAAAGAAATGGTAAAAAGTAGTTGAGAATTAAAGGTAGCAACAACACTCCCATGCATAAACTCCTTCTAACTCTCATTCTCAAGCATAAAATTCCTATTGAAGAAGCAATGAATAATATGAATAAGCCTATTACGCCAGCAAAAATGAATGCCATAGCCAGAATTATAGCCAAAGATATTCTAAGCAACAATTTATAGGATATTTTTGAAATGTTTTTCGCAACCATTCTGCCAATAAATTTTGTTGAGTAATATGAAATTATAGAGGAGATGATAATCGCTATAAGAAATAAATTGAAAGGATAAGGAAATAGAAGTCCATCCCATTTTTCTATTTTTAACATATTTCCGATTGCTATAGCAAATCCACTTCTTGCTTTAAGAATAATAAACAGCATAGCCAATACAAAAAAGTTTGTTGCTGTATTGGCAGAAGAAAGAATGGAAATGGTATTTTCCCTCCCTTTTTCTTTCCTGAAAAGCAATGCAAGAATAGTTGCCACCGCAGAGCTTACGCCAGGCAAAATCGATACAAGCCCACCAGCAACCACACCACTTGCAATATCCTTTCTTTGAATAGCAATATTTTTCTCCTCAATGTTTTGGGGAGGAAGTATCTGTTTGTATGAGTAAACTAATGCTGGAACACCAAATAGCCCAGCTAAAGCGGGAAAAAGAGGAGAGGATGGAAAAAGAAAAGAAACATCCATTCTTAGAATTACAAATCCAAAAATTCCTGATAATAAAAAGATGAAAAGGGCGTTCAATCTATTTTCACTTGTGATAACAAGGACTATAGATATAAGGAGTAGAATGTATGGAACAAGAATTTCTATTGTATGATAGAGGTTAATCGGTTTTCCAAGAATTAATTTTACTGGAAATAAAAGGAGGAGAGAAAAAACGATTGCTGAAAGACTTGCTAAAGCAGAAATACAAACCGCCTCATATCCCCTTCCTTCCAAAAGCATGGAATGGGCTGGCAATATAACCAATGCAGTATCTTCCTCTGGAGCGCCTATAAAAGTTGATGGAATTATGTTTAGAAAGGTATGGGCAATTGAAGCTGAAACAAGCAATATGCAAAAGAATAAATTTGCTGGATAAATTGAAGATAAAAATAGGAAAAGAAGGGCAAGATTATTTGTGTGTAAGCCCGGAATTAAACCAGTCATGACACCTAAAAAAGAACCTATTATTGAAGCAATTAATATGGAAAGAAAATCAATCATATTTTTCAACTCCATGAAATTCTGTGCAGATTTTAAGATAGAAATTTAAATTTTCAGCATTATAACAGAATAAAGCTTTCACCAATACCTTTTCATATTTCTGCAAATTTTTCGATTCATTATAATAAACTTTTATTTTGTATTCTATTTTTTCATCAGTTAGATAAAAATAATCTTTTCCAGTTGAATAGACATAGCCTATAACTGCAACATTTTTATTTATATAATCTGCAAAATTTTTTGCTAGGTATGGCAAGGAAATGTTTTGGCTATCCCATTTTTCTATAATATTCAGTTTTTCTGCAAAAATTATCAAATCATCGCCATATCTTCCAACTTTTCCAACAGCTTCTATTTTATCTCCAAAATGTATATTCTCATTGCTTTCCCAATATATTTTTGCTTCTCCCTTTCCATCGCTTATTTCCAATATTTTATTAACCTTGTTTTTAACAGTGCCTTCAACAACTACCTTCTTATTTTCGTATTTCCAAATTTCATCCAGAGAAATTTTTTCTGGCTGATTTAAATAAGAAATTGAATACAAAATTGTAATTCCTAGAATGGCAATTAAAAAGTAATGAATATTTTTCATATGAGAAAGGAGTTGAACAATGCTTCTTTCTGCTTTTCTTCTGCATAAAAATTAAGCATCGTTAAAACA
>CAZBXJ010000078.1:0-5115 GCA_964495775.1 uncultured Thermoplasmatales archaeon
CCTCATAACGCCGTATAAAATCACCAAAAATTGCCACGAGATTTTCAAAAGTATTTTATTTTCCTTGGCTTATGGAATATAGAGAATGAAAGAAAAACATAAACAACTAATTATTCTAACATTGACAGCAATTTTATTGCCCCTCCTTCCGATACTTCTCCTTGCTTGGGTAGCTGAAATAGCCATCTTCTATTGTGTATATAAGTTACTTAGAAAGCCATCTTATTTTCTGTTATATATTACATCATTTCTCATTTACTTTTTTGTTTTGTTCAAATTCTACTACGGTCGCTAAGGGGACATCAACTAAATTTTGCATTTTTCTTTACCTCAAGAGTTTGTTCATAAAAAATTTTAATCTTTTTCTATTTCATATTTCATTTAACCCCTTGCATATAACAAAATCTATATAAGTAATGGTTATATCATCTTGTATGAAGAAAGCTTTCATACTCCTATCCATCCTTATCTTATTAGCTCCTATGACTTTAGCGCAGGAAATTACATATTTTTTCCAGGATGATAGACATCCCCAATTTGATGAAATGAAATTGCTTTCTCCAAATCCTCCTACTTCTTCAGCATCATATGCTGTTGATTTAGATGAAGGAGCAATGATATGGGCTACTACTCCATTCAGCAATGAAATGAAAATAAATGGAGATGTTAAGGCAACGATTTGCATTGAAGCTTTTTTCATAAATCCTGATTTAATCCCTATGCAATTAAGAGTTATAAAACTTTATCTTGTAGATATCTCTCCAACTGGTAATGTTGCAGTTATTGATGACAGCAGACCATATCCAATTTTATTTTTTGGAAATGAAACAATAAAAGATTTTTCATGCACATTTAACAATGTTGAATATATAATTGGACAGGGACATTGTTTGGGAATAAAAGTTGAGAAAGTTTTCGATTTAATGTCATATTTCCCATTTAGTATGCTGTCTTCTCTATTTGCTACCTATGTTTTATATGGAAGCCAGTATACAAAATCGTTTGTAAGAGTTCCATTTAATATTACCCAGGGGGGAATAAGCGTAGAATGCTATCCTCAGCAGAAAAGTGTAAAAGCTGGTGATTCAGTTAGCTATGGTCTAATAATATACAATAATGGAAATGAAAAGGAAGAGGTGGAAGTTTCAACCAACTATGCTGGCGATGATTGGCAAGTCATTATAAATCCAACTGAATTGACAATAGAACCAAATTCATTTAATTATACAGATGTAGAGATAATAGCTCCTGAAAATGCTACGGAAGGAGATTATCTGAATATAACCATTTTTGTGAATGGGAAGTATGGAAGCGATTCCATATGGCTCAACACTACTATTGCGCCTCCAGAGTATGGAGTTAGAGTGATTGCTTTAACCAAGGATGTTGAAGCTGAGCCAGGAGAAACAGCTACATTTAAATTTAAAGTTGAAAATACCGGTGATTTAACAGACACATTTACTTTAAATGTTACTTGCGTTTGGGATTATTCATTGGAAAGAGATAAGGTTATTCTTGATGCTGGGGAAAGCATAAATGTTAGTGTTTTTGTGCAAGTGCCAGAAAATGCAACAAATGGAACCACTCAAATTGTTGCATTGACTGCAAAATCTGTAAATTCAGCAAAAGAATCTACAGCTACAGCAAAAGTCAGGGTTATTTATGTTGCTCCTCCGCCGGAAGAAAAGGAGGGAGGGTTGTGGATGATTGCCTATATTTTATTTGTCGTTGGTGTGGTTGCCTTGCTTGGTGCAGCTGCTTATTTGAGTATGATGACACAAAAAATGGCTGTTGTGGGATGTGAGGAGAGATTTGCTGAAATTCCACCCGGTGGGACAGCGGAATTTAAGGTTAAAATAAAGAATCCTTTGGAAAGGAAGGAGAAGAATAGAATTAGATATAAGTTAAAAATTGAAGGCAAGCTACCAGAGAATTGGAAGGCTGAAGTGGATAGCGATGAAATAGTGCTTGAAGGAAAAGAGGAGGAGGAAGTTAAGGTTAGAGTAAAGGCTCCAGAAGAAGCTTCATTGGAGGAATGGGCTTCATTGGATTTTGTTGTAGTTCCTCAAAAAGGAAAGAGTGAGAAAATAGATTTGCTTGTAACATTGAGAGAGCCGAAAGAGATTCTGAATGTTAGCTATGAAAATGAGCCAGAAGAGCCAAAAGAAGGAGAAAGAGTGATAACAAAAGTTAAAATAGAAAATGTTGGAGAAAAAGATGCAGAAAATAAGAGGGTTATTTTACTTGTAAATGGCAGAGAAAAGAATAGAATAGAGGGCATTAACATTCCAGCAGGAGGAAAAGCAGAAATAGAAATTCCATGGATTGCAGAAGAAGAAAATGAAGTGGAAGTAAAGGTAGAATGAATGAAGTAGCAAGAATTGGAGGAGAAGCAAGGATTATAAAAGACGGTGATTTCCTTTTTATTCCAACTGCTCCAGTTAGAGGATTTGAAAAGATGGTTGAAGGGAAAAGCCCTATTTTTGTTATTGAAGCGGTAATGAGAATATGTGGAATATGTCATGCAGCTCATGCTATTGCAGCGTGCGAAGCATTTGAACATGCTTTCGGGATTTATCCGCCAAGAAATGGCCTGCTAATGAGAGAAGCAATAGGCTTATTAAATAGAATACAAAGCCATTTGTTGCATAACATAATGATATTGCCCGATTTAACAAAAAATATGGATGATGCATTGAATTTAACACTCGAAACATTAGAAAGAATCAATAAAATTATTGCAGATTTGGCTGGAGCGCCAACTCATCCAAATAAGCTTGTTATAGGCGGAATTGCAAAGGATATAAATGAAAAAATTTTGGATAGAAATATAGAGTGGCTAAAAGAAGCAGAAAAAATATTTAATGAGTTAATGGAAATGGAGGTAAATTGGTTAAGAAAGGAGGAGGAAACCCAGCAAAAGTATATGGCAACGCATTTATTTTATGGAGATAGATATGCTATTGATTTGGATAAAATAAAAATACAGCCTTATGAAAAATCTTCAGCTATGATTGCAATGTATGGAAATGATTTTGTTGAAGTTGGACCAAGAGCTAGATTAAAAATTTACAGAAATTTTTCTTTTGGTGGAATATATGGTTTGCAAATGGCGAGAATTGAGGAAATAAAATTGGCTTTTTTAAGAATAAAAGAAATATTTGGAGAAATTGATGTAGAAGAGCCTTTGAGAACAGAGGGCTTTTTCTTTAGAAAAGGCAAAGGTATTGGTGTATATGAAGCCCCAAGAGGAACACTTATTCATAAAGTAGTTGTAAATGAGGAAGGAAGAGTAGAAGAATACAAAATCATAGTGCCAACAATGTTTAACATACCATTAATGAATAAAACTGGTAATGAATTAGGAGTAAGAATGTATGATCCTTGTATTCCATGTGCAACTCATGAGATGATAAAATGAGGATAACTCATGTTGATATAGGAGGGTGTGAAGGTTGTTCCTTTGTTTTAATTAGGGCAATGAAAAAATTACAAGAAATAGAATTTAAAAGCAGATTACTTGGAAATTTTGAAATTGAAGATGATGAAATGGTTATTGTAAGTGGGGCAGTATGTCTAAATTCAGAAAAAGTTGATGTGTTAAAAGAATTAAGAGAAAAAGCAAAAATATTGGTTGCTTTTGGTTCATGCGCAAGTGTTGGAGGAATAACGAGATATTGCAGGGGAGGACAGGAACCAAAGCCAGAGCATATGACCTTTCAGCCAATAAATGCTGTGGTGGATGTTGATTATGCTATTCCCGGATGTCCTCCTTCTCCACGAATGTTAAAACCATTTATTGATTCCTTCATTTCTGGCAAGCAACCAAACTATATGCAAATTTTTAAAGCGGTTGCAAAAGTTAAAAAGTTAAGTGGTTTTGATTTGATAGATGATGTTGTTTTGCAAAACATATGTATAGGGTGCGGAGCTTGTATTTTATCCTGCCCCAATGGAGCATTGCAGATGGTTGGGGGCAAGCCGGACTTAATAGTTGAAAAATGTATAAGGTGTGGAACTTGTTATGTTAGATGTCCGAGAGCATCTCAAATTTTGGTAAGGAGGTATATAAAATGATGCCTGGATGGTATCTAAAAAAACCAATTGGAGAATATGTGAATATATATGTGGCGGAGTCAAAAATAAATATTGAAGGGGCATTGACTGCTTTTTTGTGCTATTTAATTGATAATAATCTTATTGATGGAGTAATTGCTGCAAAAAAATTAAAAGGGTTAGAAGGAGAAATTATTGTAGCTAAAAAAAGAGAAGAAATAATTGAGGCTGCGGGCAGCAAATGGCAAGTATTGCCTTTTACTTCAAAACTTAAAGAAACTATAGAAAATGAGGATTTAAATAAAATAGCTATTGTCGGCTTACCATGTCAAATAAATTTCCTAAGACAGATGAAAACATTTCCATTGCTTGAGGTTGATTTTAGCCATAGAATAAAATTTTTGATTAGTTTATTTTGCTATGGAACTTTTGCCCAAGAAAGCATTATTAAGCACATAAGAGAGAAATATAATGTAGATATCTCCTCTATTGAAGAGGTAAAAATAACGCCAAAAACTTTGCAGTTTATTGGAGAAAAAATTTTAGAAATTCCTTTTGAAGAAATAGCCAATTATTTACAAATTGGTTGCTTGCTTTGTCCAGATTATACAGGAATTGCATCCGATATCTCTGCCGGAATTTTTGAAGATAAAACAGTATTTATTGCTAGGAATGAAACAGCTGATGAGCTTATAAAGAAAGCTAAAAATGCTGGCTATATAGGGATTATGGAAATAGATAGTGATGCTTTGAAGAAAATAGAAAAAGAAGCTATAGAAAAAATAAATAGAGCATCAAAACACATTGCGAAATTATTGTAAATTCATATGAAAATAGCAAAAGCAAATGAGTTATATTTTGAAGTTCCTAATGGAGTATGATATGAAGTTAGGCATGCAATAGATGTATATTATCTGGAGGAAGCACTTTTTGCTTGAAATTTGTATGCCGGAAAAATTGGAAATTCATTTCAAGAAGGAGATATTGTAGAAATGAAAATTGATTAAGTTTATTCACTCTCTGTTAAATAAATCTTATATATGGAATTGCAATAAAAAT
>CAZBXJ010000079.1:0-5113 GCA_964495775.1 uncultured Thermoplasmatales archaeon
TTCCATTTATTTTTGTTCCAGCAGGATATGTATATGTCTTTACATAATATGGCAACATTGGATAGCCTTCATGGTGCATATATGAGGCATTTTCCATGGAAATTATGCAATATTTGCCATTGTCAATTACTTGCAAATCACTGTTATTTCCCTTTACAAGATAAATGCCGCCAGATACTAAAAAAATTGTTAGGAGGAAGGCGAGTTTTCTTTGCATATGTGAAATTCTCTTGTATTATTTTAAACTTTTGTAAGTAATCTGTCAAATCTCCTGGCCAGTCTCCCCATTTCTGAGAATTCGTTGTGTGCGAAAAGTCTTGCTATTTCTTTACCAAGTATAAAAATAGCTTTTTTGTGAGCACTTTTTGATTTGTGTACATGATGAGGCAGTACACCAAGCTTTTCATACTCCTTAAATGCTCCGTTGAGATCCTTACATTGTCTCTCTATTTCTCTTTTAATTTGTACAAAGAGAGTATGCAGTTGTATTAATTCTTCCTTTTGCATCCCCAACCCCCTCCAATACTACAATTATAACTCATTTTTAAACTTTTCTATTGCATAAGATAGGGTTTTTGCTTGGAGAATAGAATAAAAAGTAATTATAAAAAATTAACTCAGTCAAGAAATCAATGAAAAGAGAGGTTGCTATAATGATTCTCTTCATGCGACAATGGCAATGACAACATTTCTTTCATTCTATTTTACCCAATTTTTTCCTAATAATTTCTAAAATAGGTATTTCCTTATCTACGATTTCCCATATTATTCCTTTTGGTTTTTCAAATTCTCCATCTGTTTTAATGATTCTGCTGGGAGTAATAATGTAATCTATAGGCACATCATGCTCTCTCATTGGAATATCCTCATTTATAACTTGGATGTCATGGACAGTTGTAATAACAGGGGTATCATCACTTATTATTTTAAACTCTTTGGCAATGGCAAATTCAATATCACTGTATCCTCCGCCTTTGCCAACTCTGGCTCCCTTCTTATTTACAGCTACACTCCCAACAACAACTAAGTCAACTTTTTTCATTTCCCATGGATAGAGGGGTTTGCCATACTTGAATGCTCCTTTTATTGTAGAGGCTAAATTTGCAAGCATTTTCCCTTTCAATTCAATAAAACATCTCTCTTTTCTGAGGCGAGGGACAGCCATGTATATGATTTTTCCTTCCTGCAATGCTTTCCTTCTTACAAACTTTTGAGGACTGTCTGGATTGCTTTTCAAAACATTTGCTTCCTTCCATATATTCAGCTTAGAAAGATTGCTTGCCGCTTTTTCCGCTCCAATAAAATTTGGAATTCTTCCATAAGGTGGAGGGAATGTGGCTATTCCTCTTTCTTCCATCTCCTTCCAAATTTTCTCCCTAATTTTCTGCTTATCCACAATGAAATGCCTATGAAAATATATAAACCCTGCTTGTTGTATTGAATGTGCTACATCCAAAAATTAAGGCAGTGATGAAGCAAGTCGGCATTGATAAACTTACTACTCCTCAGCTTAAAGCAATTCCAGAAATTTTGAAAGGAGAAAATTGTTTAATTATTGCTCCAACAGGCATGGGAAAAACTGAGGCAGCTCTTATTCCAGTTTTCCATCTTTTTCTATCACAGGAGAAAAAAGAGGGGTTGAACATTCTCTATATAACTCCTTTAAGAGCCTTAAATAGAGATTTATTACAGAGAACCTTTCTCTGGGGAAAGGAACTGAATATAAAAATTGCAGTAAGGCATGGCGACACGCCAGAAAAAGAAAGGAGGAGGCAGGCAAAGCACCCTCCAAATATGCTTATAACAACTCCTGAAACATTGCAAATTCTATTGACTGGGAAAAAATTGAGAGAAGCATTAAGAAATGTTAAATGGGTCATTGTGGATGAAATACATGAACTTGTTGATAATGAAAGAGGATATCAACTGGCAGTTGCCTTAGAAAGGTTATATGAGCTGGCTGGGGATTTCCAAAGGATTGGGCTTTCCGCTACTGTTGGTAATCCTGAAGAAGTTGCAAGATTTTTGGCTGGAAAAAGGAAAGTGAGGATAATAAATGCAATGCAGGAAAAAAAGATGGAGATAGATGTTGAAAGGCCAAAGGTTAAAAAGAGTGATATTGAAATTGCTAAAAAGCTCCAGCTTGATTTGATATCTTCGGCTTTGTTGAGAAGATTAAAAGAGATAATAGAGGAGCATACTGCAACACTATTTTTTGTTAATACAAGAGATACAGCAGAAATTCTCGCAGCAAGATTAAGAGAAATAAATGCAAATGTTGAGGTGCATCACGGTTCATTATCAAGAGAAGCCAGAATAGAGGCGGAGGAGAAATTTAAGAAAGGAGAGATAAAAGCGCTCATATGCACCTCTTCTTTAGAATTGGGTATTGATATAGGGCATGCAGATTTTGTTTTACAATATAACTCTCCCCGTCAAGTAACAAGAATAATTCAAAGAGTTGGAAGAAGCGGTCATAGAGTTGGGAAAGTGGCTAAAGGAAAAATAATTGCAATAAATCCTGAAGAATATGCTGAAGCTGTTGTAATAGCCAGAAAGGCATTAAAAAATGAGATTGAAAAAATAAAGGTTAGAAAAAATCCATTAGCAGTGCTTGCCAATCAAATTATATCGATGGCAGTTGAGTATAAGAGTATAGAGGCAGAAAAAATATTTGAAATTGTCAAAAGGGCATATCCTTTTGAAGAACTATCTTGGCAAAAATTTAATGAAGTTTTGCAGCAGCTTTTTGAACAAAAAGTAATATGGATTGAAAACGGAAAAGTTGAAAGGAAAAAGAAATCAACTCTTTATTTTATCGATAATATTTCAATGATTCCAGATGAAAAGAGTTATGATGTTATTGATATTTCTTCAAATAAAAGGATAGGGAAGCTTGATGAGAGTTTTGTTAGTAGTTATTGTGAAATTGGCTCAAGATTTATAATGAAAGGGAGGGCATGGGAAGTTGTTAAGAAAAATGGAGAGATATATGTTTCTCCAGCAACAAAAACATATGTTGTGCCAGAATGGGTGGGAGAGGAGATTCCCGTTCCCTTTGAAGTTGCTAGAGAGGTGGGGAAGCTTCGCAGATTGGTTGCGGAAGGGAAAATAAAGGATGAAGTTATTAAAAAGGAGGTGGAAGAGCAAATAAAAAGAGGGTTTAAGCTACCATCAGATAAACTGATTACTATTGAATATGAGGGTAGCCAGATATATATAAACACTCATTTTGGGACAAAAGTAAATGAGACATTATCAAAATTAATTGGTTCATTACTTGCACAAAGAATTGGAGAAAGCATAATTATGGGAAGCGATGCATACAGAATATATTTTAAGCTTCCTTACCCAATTGATGCTGGCTTAATAAAAGAAATTTTACTTGGCTTAAAGCCAGAAACAATTGAAGCTTTATTAAAAATTATTTTGAAGAAAAGCACATTTATAAGATGGGAAATTATAAAGACTGCAAGAAAGTTTGGAGTGCTTGAAAAAGATGCAGATTATGATAGCATTTCTATTGATAGGCTAATAAATAGCTTTAAGGATAAGCCATTAATGGAAGAAGCTATTAATAAAGCAATATGGGAAAGAATGGATGTTGAAAATACAAAAAAAGCTTTAGAATTGATAAGGAAAGGAGAAATAAAAATAGAGATTCAACCTTTATCTCCTATTTCATTAGAAGGGGAAAAAGCAAGACAGGAATTTCTTAAACCATATGGCATAGATTATTCTGTACTTCAAGCTTTAAAAAGAAGAATAGAAGAAACAAAAATAAAATTAAAATGCATGAATTGCGGGCATGAAACTGAAACAAGAGTTTATAGAGCTCCTTCAACATGCCCGAAATGCTCTTCAAAAATGCTTGCAGTAATAAAAAAAGAAATGGGAAAAAGCAGGAAATGGCTTATGAAAAATGCATCATTGGTAGCATCTTATGGAAAGAAAGCGATTTTTGTGCTGGCTGGCTATGGAATCGGCCCAGATACTGCTTCAAGAATTCTTGCAATGCAGAAGGATGGGGACGAATTGCTAAAAGAAATTTTAAAGGCTGAGATTACATATTCAAGAACTCGTCAATTCTGGGATTTATAACAATTAAAATTAAAAATAATGAAATCATACAAACTATGAAGAAGATAGTTGCTGGTTCTTCATCCCCTATGCTTGCGAAAAATTTGGCTAATGAATTGAACCTAGAAATTGCGGATGTTTCAATAAAAAGATTTCCTGATGGAGAATGTTATGTAAGAATAAATGAAGAGGTGGAGCATGCAATAATTGTTCAGAGCACATATCCAGATGAAAACATTATTGAACTTTTTCTCCTCCAGGATGCTTTGAAGAGGATGGCTGAAAGAATAGACGTTGTAATACCCTACTATGGATATGGAAGACAAGATAAAATTTTTGAGGATGGGGAAGCAATAAGTGCAGAGAAGATGGCGAAATTAATCCAGCAGGATGCAGATAGCGTTATACTGGTAAATCCTCATAAAGAACATATCATAAAATTTTTTGACATCGATGCCAAGATATGTGATGCAACACCAGCTCTTGCAGAATATTTTAATGGAAAAGTAGATGCTGTTATTGCCCCTGATAAAGGAGCTTTAGAAATGGCTAAAAAAGCTGGAGAAAAGATAGGATGCAAGTATAATTATTTTGAAAAAAGGAGAATCAGCAGTAATGAAGTGGTTATGGAATTAAAGGATATGGGATTAATAGGAAAAAAGGTTCTAATTATAGATGATATTATATCAACAGGAGGAACAATGGTAAAGGCAATTGAAATGCTTAGAAATCAAGGAGTAGATGAAATTTATGTTGCCTGCATCCATGGACTATTTATAGGCAATGCAGATGAAAGAATTTTGAAGGCAGGCTGTAAAGAAATAGTTGCAACAGATACAATAGAAACTGCATATAGCAAGGTTAGTGTTGCAAAGGAAGTGGCGAAGCTGTTGCGTTCATAAATCCTTATTTTTAAATAGATAGCATGCGAGGAGCAAGCTTGCCACCATCCATATTAGCAAGATTGCGAGATTGAAGGGAGTATTTACAAATGATGGCATTTCTCCAATGAATTCAGCAACGGGGGTTATGT
>CAZBXJ010000080.1:0-5083 GCA_964495775.1 uncultured Thermoplasmatales archaeon
CTCATAACTTCAAAACTTTCTTAAATTCTTTCCACATACTTGTTTATGAAAAAGAAGGATTTGTTGCTCATTATAGCAGTTATTTTTCTTTTGCTGTCCCCCTTCATGGCACTGTATCTTGTGCCATCTATGAAAAGATTGCCAAAAGATTTGGATGAAGTAATATATTACAATGGAAGACTTGGCATGCTAAGTATGGATTCAATACAGTTAGAGTATAAGGATATAAATATAGTGAGGCATATCAAAGCAATAAAAGATGAAGGTGATGTTTTAATTGTAAGGGAAGATATAGATGCTTTTGATACAAATTCTGGAGAGCCTATTCCCGAAATAAAAATGGTCAAAATTTATGGTATAAATCCATATACTGCGGAAAACATTGAAGGATATGGAGATTTAAATAGGCTTGGTCACTGGATTTTTCCAGTGGGTGTAAAGAAAAAAGAATATCCTGTTTGGAATACTGATTTGGACGACGCCTACAGAAAAGGATATATAAAGCAGGAGCAGGCGATAGCGATAGCCCATTATTTGGGAGAGGAATACAGAGGAGGAATAAAAACATACAAATTTTATGGAAGTCAAAATGACATATTTGTGGGTTATTTGCCTGATTTGCCGGAAGCGAAGCTTTATTATGGAGGATATATTTATGCCTGGGTTGACCCGATTACGGGAACAATAGTAGATTTATATAAACATTTGTGGCAGTATGCTAAATTTCCAGATTTGCATAAGTTGCCAAGCAATCTAAACAAAAGTGTATATTTAGCCGGGAAGCTTGTTATTTTGAATCAAACAAATGGCAAATACGAAAAATATAATTTGACAGTATGCAATAAAATGAGAGTTATCGAAACAAATGAGAATTACTATATTGTTGAAAACAGAGTAATTGCAAAAGATGAAAATGGAAGAGAAATAGAAGATTTGGAAACAAATTCTACAGACGCTGTAAATCCATATACTATGGAATATGTTGAGAAGCTTAGCAATAAGAAAGGCTTAATGATATTCCCAATAGGGGTGGAAAAGAGAAATTATCTTCTATGGAATGGAGATATAAATAATGTTTCATTAGCTGAATATAAAGGAGAGTATGATTTAGCTGGATTAAAGACATATGTATATGTAATCAATGTGTCTGATTACTATATTGGAAAGCAATTTATTGAGGGGCTAAGTGATAGATGGATTGATTTATATTTTACAGGGAATACAACATTTTATGTTGAGCCGAACACTGGCTTTATCGTATATTTGGAAAAGAAAGGATGTATAAAGGCACAATTTCCGGATTTGCATACATTGCCAGAAAATTATGGCGGAAAAATCAAGATGGAGGGAGAATTATGGATTATTTCTCAACCAAAAAGGAATATAGAGATGGAGAGAGATGTTAAAGTAGAAAATGTATATTGGGAAGATGGTAAGAAAATTTTGCTTATGAAAGATACCACTTCCACATATGACAAGGCAACAGGAGAAAAAATAGATATGGCATGCTTTACAGAATATCATGGTGTATATGCAGATAGCGGAATGGAAGCAGAAAATTATGGAGATATGGCTAGGGAAGGATTATACATTTTCACTCCAGGTGTAGAAAGAAAAGATTATACAATGTGGAATCCCGAAATTGGAACTACCTCCTTGGCCAAATTTGTAAGGGAGGAAGATCATTATGGAATGCACACATATCTTTTTGAAATAAATGAAGATAGGGTGGTTTATGATCCGACACTTGGCGTAGATGTTAGGTATATAACAAATACAAAATACTGGGTGGAGCCCACTACGGGAATTATAATAGATATGCAAAAAGAATCAGTTAAAAAAATAAATCCTCTGAAAGTTTTGTTAAATATAAAAGGATTTCTCTGGATTGATGCATACAAAATGAAGCTTTCCTTTACACAAGACACGATTCAAGAAATGAAAAAGAAGGCTAAAGAACTAATGGATGTTGTTTCATTATCTGGAAAGAAAGTAGATGCGCTTAAAATTGATTTGAAAACGCAGGATTTAGAAGAAAGCTTAAAAGAGGCTATACAGACTAAAAAACAAATTGAAAGCCTATCAGGAAATAAAGCCAAAGTTGTTGAGTTAGAATACTGGATGACAGAAAAATCTGTTAAGGAGATGGCTGAGGAAGCGAAAAAAACTGGCTTTCTGCTTATTTTCATGCAATTTATAATTCCAGCTTTTCTTGCATTTATAGGAATAGTATTGATAGCTGTATGGGTAAGGAGATAGCTATCTAAATTTGGGTTGCTTGCTCAATAAAATGGGCAGGGGTAATTTTCTAAATGGGTAGCCTTGCATTCTTTCTTCTATTATTTCATTTAATTTTTCTATGGTTACTTCTTTATCGGAGCATTCAAACCTGTATCTGGGTTTAAATTTTCCCTCATTTTTTTCTTTCTCTCCATAAACTATAATTATTGGTATCCACTCCTTTTCTGCATCTCTTATTTTTCTCGATACACTCTCATCTCTGTCATCTACATCTACTCTTGCCTTGATTTTATTTGCCAGCTCCAAGCAATCATCTACAAATTCATGGCTTACTGGAATAAGTCTAACCTGTGTCGGAGCAAGCCAAAATGGAAATGAACCTTTTTGCCCATTTTTAATTTTCATTGCTTCTTTTTCCAGCAACGCACAAACGCATCTATCTATACCTCCAGATATGGAAGCATGCAGTAAATAAGGATATTTTTCTTTCCCATCTTCATCAATATATGTTATACCAAATGATTTTGGATTCTCAACGTCTATTTGCACAGTTGACAAAGCAAATGCCTTGCCAACAGAATCATTCATATTTATTTCAAATTTCATTACAAAATAGAAATATCTTTTATCCCATATCTCCACCAGTACTGGCTTACCCCATTTTTTAACCAAATCGATAACATAATCTCTATGTTTTTCAAAGAAATCTTTTACAAATCTCATAGCTATTTCCCCATCTATTTCCAATATTTTTGCCCATTCCAAGGAAAGTAGATACTGCTTTTTGAATTCTTCTAAAGCTTGCTTTTCATCCTTGCATATTGTATGCATATCTGGCATGGTAAAAGCCCTCAGCCTCTTTATTCCTGTAACTTCTCCATGTTGTTCTCTTCTGAATGATTTGGCAATTTCAAACAATCTAATTGGCAGATTTTTATATGATATAACCATATCCTTCGCCATTAAGTATTGGCCAAAGCAGGCGGCGAACCTTAAAAAGAATTCTTTACCTTTATCTGCCTTTACCCTATACTGACGGGCTGGAAACTTTTTTAAATATTTGCTCAAAGCTGGATGGTTTACATCATACATAATTGGCGTTTCCACTTCCATTGCTCCCGCATTTAAACAAATTTCCTCTACCTTTTCCTCAAGCAATCTCTTTATAAGATAACCCTTTGGATACCATCTCATGTTGCCGTAGTCTGAGCCACTTTCATAATCAACAAGTTCATGTTCCTTCATCAACTTTATGTGTGCTGGTTCCTTCTCCGCCTTTCTGCTTCCGAAAGCTTCATATTCATAGAATTTTTTAAGTCCTTCGTATCCTTTAAAATCAAATTTTTCAGCCTCTATTAGCTCTCCTTCTGGAGTGAGAATATGCCAGTGTGATACTACTTCTTCTTTTTCCTCCTCCTTCTTACATTCGATTTGTCTTGATAACTCTGCCAGAGGATGCCCTTTACAACTTAATTTAAAAGCCTTGTACCATCCAAAAGGAGCTCTCTTTACATTATATTCTTTCTTTAGCTCTTCTTCAATATTTTTAAGCATTTCCATTGCTTTTTGAGGAGGAGCAAGGTTGGTAGAGAGATGAGCATAAGGATAAAGCATGATATTTTCAACATTTAATTTTGAGGCAATATCTTTTATTTCCTCTATAGCTTTCCCATGCCATTCATCGTCTCTTTCAACAGATATAAAGGCAACGAGTGCATTTTCCATAAAATCCTTTTTTGCTTTTATTTCCTCTGCATCGTCTATTGCTTTTTCTTTGACTTCGTATTCTATGTAATCTGCATGAATGAATAAAATTTTCATAAGAGGTAAAAGATACAGCATATAAAAACTTAAAGAAAATTTATTTTGCTAAAATCTGTAGCGTATATTCTTCCATTTTTTGAATAAAGCCACAATAAAGCTATTTCCTGCCCCTCCATAACATTTTGCACATCTTTCGCTCTATCATCAAATAAAAATATTTCGTTGTCATCCACCAAAATTTTTCTGATGAATTTCTCTTCATTTTCAAAATAAACTTCTGTAGGATATTTTTTAATTAGTTTTCCAGACAAATTAAAAATTCCATCCTTTTTCCCGAATTCTAACTTTGTTTCTATTTTTTTATCCACTTTTTCTATAAGCCCATACTTTCCTACATTTATTTCCAATCCATAAATTCCTTTTTTAGCCCATGCATTTGCAATTCTTATCACATCTCCTTCTTTTAGAAAAATTAAATTTTTCATTTGATGGTTCCATAACCTCATTACACAGTGCCCAGTTTCATCCCCAATTACAACATTAACGAAATTTTTTCTTTTCCTGCCTATGCTCTCAATTTTTGCAAAAAGCGATGCGGTTCCACCTTTTATTTCGGCTATTTTTTTCTTTTTCAATAATCCTTTTTTCTCCATAACAAGAAGCTTTGCCGTTTCTTCATCAATGAGTCCGTTGAATTTCTCTATTTCTTCAATTATCTCATCCACAAGCTGAATAAGGAAATCCTGTTTAATATGTTTCTAAATTTTTAATTCGGGTATTTTTGCCATCGATCCTCTTGCTTTTAATGGAGTATAAATACGAATTTCACGAAATTTTTCATAAAATGCAATAAAAATGGAGTATTTTCATTGATGCAATGGATTACTATTTTTTTGTTCATTATGATAACAGATACATTAAAAAGAATTAACTTGCAAATGGAACAAAAGTAAAGAAATGTTTCCAAATCCCGAGACCATAAAATATTTTATTCAAAACAATATTATTAGCAAGCGGGTGTGGTGTAGCTGGTAACACAAAGCCCTGCCACGGCTTAGCCCCGGGTTCGAATCCCGGC
>CAZBXJ010000081.1:0-5065 GCA_964495775.1 uncultured Thermoplasmatales archaeon
TAATACATTATTGATGGAAGAGATTTCTTGTTCCTTTAATTTTTGACAGCCTTTATCTTGTATCCGATATACTTAAAAAGTGATATGATATAACATTTATAGGGGTAAAAATGAAGAAGAGCATTATCATAGCAATTATGTTGGTTTGTTCTACATTCGCCTTTGTAGAAGGAGCAGATGATCCAACAGCAGATTTTACATGGACTCCAAATAATCCTTCAACAGCTAACATTGTCCACTTTTATGATGCGTCTACTCCTCAGGAAGATATTATAAAATGGATTTGGAATTTTGGAGATGGTGGGGGCTCCACACAACAAAATCCAACTCATCAATATGAGCATCCTGGAACATATACAGTTACGCTCGTTGTTGTCTGGAATATTAGCGGGGAGGAAATTGCAGATATAGCAGAAAAGAATATTACAATTGCAAATCAACCACCTGTTGCTGACGCTGGCCCAGACAGAGTGGTGAATACAAAAACAGTTACTTTTAATGGAAGCAATAGCTATGATCCAGATGGTGAAATCGTCTCATATGTATGGAATTTCGGAGATGGGACAACAGGAGAGGGAGAAGTAGTGCAACATACCTATGCTCAGGATGGAATTTATACAGTTGTTCTGAATGTTACAGATGATTTTGGAGCATGGGATACAGATGACTGCCAAATAGCTGTTGACACATCTTCTCCGCAAACAACAGCTGAATTAAATGGAACAGAAGGTAGAAATGGATGGTATATAAGCAATGTTACTGTTAAGCTGGTAGTAAATGAAACTGTAAGCGGGATCAAGAAAACAGTTTATAGAATAGATGGAGGTAATTGGACAATGTATAATCAGCCATTTGTAATAAGTGATGAAGGAGAGCATTTACTGGAATTCTATTCCGAAGACTTTGCTGGAAATGTGGAAGAAATAAAGAATGTGACGATTAAAATAGATAAGACTCCTCCATCTGCAGAAATAACCACGCCATTGGAAAAGAAACTATATATGTTTGGAAGAAAGATATTGCCAACATTTAGAAAAACGATTATACTGGGCAAGATAACAGTAACCATCAACGCAACAGATAATCTATACATGGATTATGTGTTGATCAAAGTTAATGGAGATGTTGAGGCAAATTTGACAACTTCTCCATATGAATGGAGATGGGGTGGAGAAATTGGCAACAGGAATTTAAGCATTGAAGCGTATGATGATGCGGGGCTAAAAGGAGAAGATTACATAAATGTTCTAATAATCAGCTTTTTCAAACCAAGAGAAGGAATGGCAATAGCAACCGTCGAATAGCTATTTTTCCTTAGCCTTTCTTAATTTTTCTTTCAACTGACAAGCCATACAAATTGGCATGGAAGACGGCTGATTGCAGACTTTGCAAGGTTGCAACTTTGCTGGAGGGAATTTTTCATGCAAACATTCCTCCAGTTCTAAATAACTTTTCAGTATGCTGTGCCTGCTTCCTGGATGCTTTTCCTCAAGCTGAAGCAAAAATTCTCGGTAAAGTAGGCGCATTGCTCTTATTGCATATGGACATTCATCTTCGCTAACATCAAATCCCTTCAAATATGCATACAGAGTTACTTCTTTTTCTGGTACCGTCCTCAATGGAACTATTCTTGGGATATAGCCGGGCTGGATTTTTTTATGGGGAGCCATTCTTGCCATTCTTTCTAAATCATTCCTTATAAAATTCATTAAAATAGTTTGAGAAACATCATCCAAATTATGACCCAAAGCAATTGCCTTTGCATCCTTTTCCTTTGCTAACTTATTTAAACAATATCTTCTGAAAACCCCGCAATAGGTACATTCTGCCAACTCCCCTCTTATCTTACTTATTTCATCCAAGGTTAAACCTATTTCATCTTTAAAGGAGATAATGTAATGCTCTATTTGCAACTCATTGCAAAGCTTCTTTGCTATATCAATTGTTTTATCTCTATATCCTTTAATTCCCTCATCAACTGTTATGGCAATTAGCTTTCTTTCTTTATGATTTTTCAATATTTTCCAAAGCATATAACATGCAACACTACTGTCTTTTCCTCCAGATAAAGCAACAGCTATTGTACCTTTTGGCAAACCCTGCTTCCTTATTTCCTTTTTAACCCTCCTTTCGAAAAATTCAATAAAATGCTCCCTGCATAAGAACATGCCATTATATCTTATGAATGTAATTGCTTTCCTATGGCATTTACTGCAATGCATATTAGGATAAGCCATCAAATAAAAATATATTCTTTCTATTTTAACCAATGACAGAAGGCCCCACAGCAAGACTAAGGGCTTTACAGATAGAGAAGGAATTCAAAGGGCAGATATTGCAAGATATTTTTACAAGGAGCAAGAAAATTCATATCCCTTTAGAAAATTTAATTGGAAAAAGACTTAAAAAAGCAACAAGTTATGGAAAGAATATCCTTCTATATTTTGATAGCTATGCAATAAGAATCCATCTAATGCTCTATGGAAGCATAAGATTTGAAAATGAATTTTCAAAGCCCTTTTCTAGAGTTAGACTCTGCCTTTCTTTTCCACATAAAAAGCTTGTTGTTTATAACGCCCCCATAATAGAAATTGATTTGGCAAACAAAATGGAGAAAAAATTAATGGAATCTTATGGAATAGACCCTTTAACAAATTGGGATAAGAAAAAACTTATTGAACTCATTTTAAAAAACAAAGAAAGAAAAATAGGTGATTTGCTTTTAGACCAGACCATATTCAATGGTGTTGGAAATATATTGAGAAATGAGATTTTATTCAGAGCTGGTATTAATCCTGAAAGAAAAGTCAATGAGCTTAGTATGGAAGAAATAGAAAATTTAGTTATTCAAACAAAGAAGTTAATGCAAAAATTTTTGAAAATGAAAATGAAGGGAAAGGGAATTAAGGATTTGCTTTTTGTTTATAACAAAAAGAAATGCATGAGATGCAATGCCAACATAATATTTTATAGGCAAAAGCCTAATGGCAGGAAAACATTTTACTGCCCTAACTGCCAGAAATAAAAATTTCTATTTTTTCTCCATTTCCTCCTTTTAAATTAGATACCATTGCTTTTATTGTATCACGCAACAATTTCCTCATAAAACTGTTTAACACTATTTCCTTTCCATCAACATAAATTTCTATTTCCTTCCTTCTCTTCATTTTATTTGCAATTTCCAAAATTTCATTTATATCTGGTTTTTCTTCCATATCGACAATGAAGCAATTTAACTCTTCCACGCTTTTTCTACCTTCAACTATTATTAAATCGGCACCCATTTTCTTTGCCATCTCCACTGCCTGCTTTAATTCCATATTTTCCATAAAAATTGCTGTTTCTTTTCTGGCAACAATAATACTTGCCTTGGCTCCCGCTTCCTTATAGCGATGGCTGTCTTTTCCTTTTACATCTATTTCATCATGCTCGCTACTTTTAATAACAGCCACCTTGCAATCTAATTTTTTAAGTAAATTTTGTATAAAGGATGTTTTTCCAGAACCTTTATCTCCTTTAATGCAAAGAATCATAAAGTTATGTTGTCTGCATTGAAAAAATTTGTGAATATTTAAATGAAAAAGACGTTGCTATGCCAATTTCTTCATGCACCTTTCCTTAGATAATTTGCAACCCTCTCAAATCCTTTCCTGATAATTTCCACATTTTCAACATGTGGTCCATAACTTATTCTTACTGCCTCTGCCAAGCTTTCTCCAAATCCTCTTCCTGGAATAAATAAGACGCCAGTATTCTTAAGCACCTTCCTTACAAACTCATCTGCATCTTCCCCAACCTTCATAAGAGTATATAATCCACCCTGTGGAACCAAGCAAGGCATTCCTAACAAATCATTTATTGCTTTTATTGTCTCATCTGCTGCTTTCTTGTAAGCCTTCTTCACTTCTTCCAAATATCTTTTCAAGCTACCGTCTTTCAAAGCCTCATTTATATATTCTGCCATAGCAAACTGATGCAATGTATCGGGGCATAGAATGCTACATTGTTGCACTCTTTCCATGGCTTCTATAATTTCCTCATGAGCATCCACCCATCCTAAACGCCTGCCAAGCCCACGGCCCCACTTTGAGTTGCTGTACATGGCAATAACGTTTGGATAATCTGAAGGACTCCAAGAAAAATAGTTGGGTGGTTTAATAAAGCATTGTGTCTTATATGCATAATCTATGATTAAAAAGCTGTCATTTTCGCAACAAATATCTGCCACTGTTTTTACAAATTCATCGCCAAAAACCTGTGATGATGGATTGTCAGGAGAAGGAAACATAACTATTTTTGGCTTTTCTTTTTCATATATTTCTTTAAAATCTTCTGCCATTTCTTCTTGGCTTTTATATTCCCATCTTTCAACATCTAAAACTCTCTGCCTGATAATTTTTGCATTTCTCAAAGCCATTTTTATTTGCCCCGGATAATTTGCATAAGTGGGGTCAAGGAGTAAAATGGTATCATCTGGATTTGCTAAAGCAATAAATAAGTCATGGGCTAATTGTGTTGAGGATTGCCCAATTATAATATTTTCAATGTCCAGCTTTACTCCAAATAATTCCTTTTCCATTTTTGCTATTGCCTCCCTACATTCTTCAAAACCAAGCGTCGGACTATATTTTCCTGCATCATGAAATTTTTCTCTATTTTTGCATATTTCTTCATATTTCTTTCTAAGCTCCTCTGGAGCATGATGACCAACCCATCCTCCTCCATAAGAAATCACTTCATCAGGGTCTAAACCCATATTAATGATATTTTGTCTGCTTGCCATTTTCATTATCTGGCGTATTGGAGAGGGCTCCTTCATCATTTGCTGGATAAGCTTAGATAATTGCATAGGTGGAAAATAAAATTGGAGATATAATTTTTGTGTATATTTTTGCAATAGAGCGATTTGCGACTTTTACACAAACTTATTGTTTTTCTACTCCAGAAAAATTTAATAATAAAATTATTTTCATATGCAAACATGATTCCACGAACAGCATATGACTGGGAAATTACTGTATTCTCTCCAGATGGTAGGTTATTTCAGGTAGAGTATGCAAGAGAA
>CAZBXJ010000082.1:0-4999 GCA_964495775.1 uncultured Thermoplasmatales archaeon
ATAAAAGATAAGTATAATCTTTTTTTAGTAAATCCAAAGTATGCTGGAGAGGAAATTTTGGGCAAAAAAGTTTTTTCATCTCTCAAAGAAATAGAGGAGAGAATAGATATTGTGGATGTTTTCAGAAATCCAAACTATATTGAGGAAATAATAAGAGAAGCAATAGAAGTTGGAGCTGGCGTAATATGGCTTCAACCAGGCTCCGAAAATATGGAAGTTATTGAGAAATATAAAGATAGGATAGATATCATTTATAATAGCTGTTTGGGTGTTGTAAGTAAACAAATTTAAACGAAAGGTATTGAATCCATGGTAGCAACATATTCATGGAGGCTAAGAAACTTCCTTTTTCGTCGAAAAATAAATGAAACTGAATGTTGCCATGCAACAATAAGCCAATAACAACCATTTCTCTTCATTTATTCAACAAACCTTCCTTTTTCATAAGATATATATACAACATTGCATTGCAAATCTATGCAAAATCTGCAGAAATATGACTATGACAAGCTGTTAAAGAGGGCAATGCAAGCTTTGCCTAAGGATATTGTTGTAAAGGAGCGTTTCCAGATGCCAAAAGGAATGATTTTCCATGAAGGCAATACAACTATTTTAAAAAATTTGGGAGAGATTGCAGATAAATTAAATAGGGAGATTGAGCAGATTTTTTCTTATTTATTGAAGGAGCTTGGAACAGCAGGAGAATTGGATGGAGAAAGAGCCATCTTTCAGGGAAAAATTCCTGAGGCAAGAGTACAGGAAAGAATAGAGAAATATGTAAAAAGATTTGTTTTGTGCAGAGAATGCGGGAGACCAGATACGAAACTTATTAAAAGAAATAGAACCCTAATGCTCAAATGCGAAGCCTGCGGAGCCATACATCCAGTTACTGGCAAAATAAAAAGAGATTAAATATGCCAAGTCCATAAATTGTGGGCCAAAAAATTCCAGATGAATGCGACTGCTATTCCAATTATATTTGCTTTTAATGGATGAATGCCAAAAACTTTGCTCAAAAAAATGAGGACAAACAGATTCAACATTACTCCAAGCAAGCAAGCAAAGTTATATTTGCCCATTCTTTTGAAAAATTCCTTTATTCCTCCTCTCCTTCTATCTCTAAATGTCCACAATTCATTTAAAATAAATGATGTAAGGGTGGAAACTTCTATACTGATTGCGCCAGCGAAAATTAAGGGCAGTTTCCAAAGCAAAAGCCAGAGCGAAAATTCATTTAAAAACATGGTTGATAAGCCTACTATCCCAAATTTCACCCATCTTGCAACTTCCCCTTCTTTCCATGCAAGCTTTAACAAATGCTTTGAGTAAGTTGAATAACTTTCATTAAATTTTCTTCTTTTCATGTCTACATCTATTTCATCTATTTTTGCATATTTTCCCTTTGCCAGAATTTCAAGTAAAAATTTGCTCCCTATTGGATGGAGTTCTATATCTTTAATAACGCTTCTTTTTATCAAAAAAATCTCTGACAATGGGTCAGCAACAAGCCTGCTCTTTGGAAATAACAAATTTACCCCTAATTTTGCCAGTTTCGATTTTATATTTATATTTCTCCTTCCAACTACAATATCAGCTCCCTTTTTTGCCTTTTCCACCATTTTCTCAATGCACTTTTCTGCATTTTTTACTTCGCAATTCATCAAAATTATATAATCCCCCTTGCTCATTTCAATGCATTTAAGCAATGACTTTGCCAAATTTCCTTCATTTACAAATTTTACATTCTCATGTTTTATTCTGCCATCTTTCTTTCCTGCAATGAAAATTTCATATTCTCCGCTAAGCTTGTTAACGAGCTTGTGCAAATTTCTTCCATAAGGAAATATTATTGATATCATGCTTTCTTCACTTTTAACTTAAGCCTTTCTTGCCCAATCACAATGATTTCCTCTCCTTCATTTATTTCCTCCTCCGCCTCCGCCTGCCAAATTTCTCCTCTCACTTTTACCTGTCCCTTTGGTTTTAAATCAGTTATTGCTATACCTTTTTCCCCTACCAAATCTCCTTCTCCTATCTTTGGCTTTGCCTTTTTTGCTTTTATTGCTTTAAAAAGAGCGTATGAAAAGAAGAGGGTAATAAATATTGCTACAACTATGCTTGCTATTCTAAATGTTGCGAACCAGTGCAATGGCATTTCATGCACCGCCTTTTCCGCTGGGATAAGTATTATTCCAAATATAAAAGTGATGATTGCTGCGGTTGTCCAGAAACCAAATGTTGGAGTTAGAGCTTCTATTATGAAAAATATGAAGGCTAATGCAATAAGCAATATGCCAGCCACATTTATTCCGATAAAGGATAAGCCATACAATGCCAATATTATTAGTATTGCTCCTAAAGTCTCGGGCAAATGAAAGCCGGGTGTAAGAAAACCAAAAATTAAGCCAAACAATCCAATTGTTAAAAGCAAGGAGGCGATTTGAGGATCAGAAATATAATTTATAAATTTGTCCCTCAAACTCCATTCTATTTTAACAATTTTTGCCCCACTTGTATTTATTGTATATTCTCCTCCCTTAACATTTACCTGCATTCCACTTAATTTTTCAATGAGTTCATTAACATCCTTTGCAATTATTTCTATTACTCCTTTTTCTAAAGCTTCTTTTTCATCAATTGCGGTGTTATTCATTACAAATTTTTCCGCCATACTAACATTTCTTCCATGCTCTTTTGCCAGTGTTTTAATTAATGTTGCGTATGCATTTATCTCCTTTTGACTTGCTTTTTCTGGCATGCCAGAAAAAGGGTCTATTACGCGGGGCTGGCAAGCTCCTATGACTGTGGCGTTTGTCATTGCTGCAATATGACTTGCCATTAAAATGAATGTGCCTGCAGAAAATGCTCTCGCACCCTTTGGATAAACAAAAACAATTATGGGAATTTTTGCATTTTCAATCATCTCTATAATCTTTTCCATAGAATTTGCCATTCCTCCATTTGTATTGAATTCCACTATAAGGCAAATTCCATCTTTTTCTGCCATTTCAATTGCTTTTTCAAATTGATTTACAGTTCCCTGAGCAATAATTCCCTCTATTTCAGCAACATATACCTTTTTGCTATCTGCATTAACAAAGTTTATTGCGAGTAATAGTAATAAAGCAACGGCAATTTTTTTCATAAGGATAGAATAAGGATGTATTAAAAATCTTATTCAAAATACCAATGTTAGCAATTGTGCCATCAAATTTTTAAAGGATTGGAATTTTTGTAACATGAAAAAATTAGCAATAACAATAATTGCAATTTTTATTGCACTGCCAGCAAATTTTGCATTTAAAAATGAGAAAAAAGATTTTAATTTTCAAAGCCTAAAAGAGGATTTTGACCCGCTTGTGGACATTGTTGTTACAGTTGAAATAAAAGCTATTCGCTCCTTAGAGATGCCCTACTTAGGCAAAACATACGATAAAATAGATAGATATAGCGAGCCAGATTTTTATGTTAAGGTTTTTATAAATGGAGAAGAATTTAAGAGTCCTGTTTGGAAAAATCAGAAATATGTTTATGAAAGCTGGAAAGCCTCGTTGAATGTTCCAGATGATGTTGAATTTGTAAATATTACAATACAGTTATGGGATGCGGATGCTGGCATGGACAAGTTATGCGATATAGATAATAACATTGATGATTTTCCAAAAAGCTATGATTTAGATTTGGTGTATAGCATAAAAACTGGACATTGGTTTGGCGATGACTATATTTCTCCACCCGAAGGCTACTGGGGATATCCAGATTTAAGTGGATATGGAAGAGCAAATGGATGCGATGACAACAGCATATATCAGAATGATAGGGATTGTGAGATATGGTTCGACATATACCAGAATGATTATGATGGAGATGGCATCCCATACTGGGTTGAAACAAATGTTTATCATACAGATCCGACTGTCAATAATAAAGGAGAAGATTTGGATGGAGATGGAGTGCCAATAGAATGGGAATGGAAATGGGGACATTATTTCTTCCGCCACTGGTGGGATGATGAGATAGAGGACATATGGTTCTACAGCCCGCTTACTTGGGAAGACCACGCAAATATTGATGAAGATGGAGACGGCTTAAGCAATGTTGAAGAATATCTAACATGGCAGTGGGGATCAGATCCATTTAGAAAGGATTTGTTTATAGAGGTTGACCAAATGGCGGCTGGTCCAAATGGAGAGCCAGCGAGCCTTTTGCCAAATGCATCTAAGGAGTTGCTAAGAACAGCTTATGATAAACACAATATTGTATATCATTTAGATGATGGGTGCATGGGCGGTGGAGAGATAATACCTTTTGTTCCAAAAGTAAGTGGAAGAATGCTTTCAGAATACTATTATGACAAGTACTTTTTGCATTATGGAGAGATGGA
The DNA here is from genome assembly GCA_964495775.1 of uncultured Thermoplasmatales archaeon. Lineage (GTDB taxonomy): Archaea > Thermoplasmatota > E2 > UBA202 > JdFR-43 > JAPDJP01. Next base: position 4,385 of record CAZBXJ010000082.1, read on the forward strand.
ATGGAGGAAAGGAATATTCCATTATGCTTTGATTGTATATGATGCTGGTTTCAATGGATATGCATTGAGAAGAGATGCTTTTCAAATTTCAACAAAATACATTGAGCAGAAATGCAGGCAGCTTTTCTTTGTTGATAGAGCAATAGTTTATGCTAGCGTATTTATGCATGAAACAGGACATACCTTGGACATAAGAAATCCTGGAGTAGATAATCCAGATACAATGTATCCATGGAAACTGGATTACTGGAAATATACGCCCTACAAAAGCTGTATGAACTACAGATATACATATATCCTTGTTGATTACTCTGATGGAAGCCATGGAAAAAATGATTTTGATGACTGGGGCACCTTAGATTTAACTTTCTTCCAAGAATAACTAATGAATGAAGGAAATGGTTTTATCGGTAATTTATTGAAGATTGCATATTTGCAAAGTATGTATTGCATAGAAGTTTTTGCTATAGCGATGCTCATTTCATGATTCATTTAAAAGAGAATCTAAAAAATCTCCCGCAACAATAGCAATGGTAGCATCCCATTCCATTAAAAAATTAATAAAAGTTATTTATTGATACGCTATAACATAACTATGAAAAAATTGATTGTTTT
>CAZBXJ010000083.1:0-4996 GCA_964495775.1 uncultured Thermoplasmatales archaeon
ACAGAGGAAAACAAGTACTATCTAGGGCTATAGACATACTATAGTCCTCCTCTTTCACAATTTTTTAGATTACGAATAAATGAAAAATTGGTTATTTGGAAAATAACCTAATTGCAAAACAGCACCATCCAAAATTATAGTTTCCTCTTCCTCTTCCATCTTTCCATTTTTATTGGAAGCATATTCTCATGAAGAATAACCTGAAGTTTTTCATTGCAATTCATTGGCATAGGCATTTAATAGCTTTTTCAGATAATTTATCAGTTTTTCTTTAAATTCCTCTCTTTGCAATGCCATCTCAATGTTTATGCAAAGCCAGTCAAATTTATCTCCCAAATCATATCTTTTTCCATCAAATTTTGTTGCATATATGTCTTCCTTTTCAAGTAAAAGATTCAATGCATCTGTGAGCTGTATTTCATTGTTTTTTCCCGGCTTCGTTTTTTCAATGCATTCAAAAATGGCTGGCGAAAGAATATATCTTCCCATTATTGCAACGTTTGATGGTGCTTCTTCCAATGATGGCTTTTCAACAAGCTTTTTTACTTTATACACTCCTTCCTCTATTTCTTCTCCTTCAATTATTCCATATTTGCTAACATTCTCTTTCTCTACTTCCTGTACAGCAATAACTGTTGCATTGTATTTTTCATAAACTTCTTTAAGTTGCAAAATACAAGGTTTTCTCGCCACTATAATATCATCTCCAAGCAATACAGCGAAAAATTCGTCTCCAACGAGCTTTTTTGCTTTATAAATTGCATGTCCAAGCCCTAAGGCTCTTTTTTGCCTTACATAAAAAATGTCTGCTAACTCGGAAATTCTTCTTATTTCTTCCAGCTTCTCTTTTTCTCCTCTCTCCTCCAGTATTTTTTCCAGCTCATAGGCAATATCGAAATGATTTTCAATAACTTCCTTTCCTCTTCCAGTAATTATAATTATATCATCAATTCCGGAGTTTATTGCCTCCTCCACCACATATTGAATAGCTGGCTTATCTACAACAGGAAGCATTTCCTTTGGTGTGTTTTTTGTCATTGGAAGGAATCTTGTGCCCAGCCCCGCGGCAGGAATTACTGCTTTCATAAAAGAATAATGCCTTGTGATTAATGAAACTTATTATGCTCTTCAATATATGTCCAATTTACCCTATACACCCTGCACCATTCCTTTGCATTTGGAATGGGCTTATCTAATGCTCCAATATAAGGATATTCATCAACATATTTTCCATTTTTTAAAGCATCCATCCATTCATCATCACTCATGAGTTTTTTATCTGATTTTGCTTCAAAAATTAATTCAAATGGCTCATGGTTAAATTTATTAAAACAGCTTGCATTCATTTTATTTTCTGTTCCATTTGGAAATAGTTGAACCCCATCTCTTAGCATAACAGAATCAATTACAACATAGCCAATTTTGCTGAAATTTCCACCACAACCATAGCCGTATAACTCCCTCAAGCAACTTTTATTACTCCAGTTTGTTGAAAACCATAAGTGAAAAGCATAATGATATGTAGTATTGAAACCATAAGCCCATAGTAATGTGCTTATCCTGTGGTCGCTTGCCACCGTCAAATTTGGAGAAATTGTCTGCAAATATTCTATTGCCTCATAAACTTCATATGGGATTTTCTCTTCAAAATTTGTTGTTCTATTCTCAACTTCATAAGTTGTTGCTCCCGATATTAAAATTAAAATCGCAAATGTGGAATATGCAATTCTTTTAATAGCAAATTTTTCTTTTATTATAGCCGTAACAGCAACAGCAGAAAGTAATGAAATTGGATATGCCAAATATTCTATAGACCTTGCTACCAATATAAATTTTTTAACAAGAAGTGAAGAAAAGAAAAACAGGAGAAGCATAATTAGCATTCCTCTTATCTCTGCATCATATTTCATTCCTTTTATTCTATTCCATCCTATTATTGAGAGAGATAATATAATATATGTTGGGAGTAGAAAAGGAACAGAGGATATATGAAAAGCAAAACCGGTTCCAAAATCTTCAATGCTGAATAGAATTGTAAAGGAAAGGAGAAATATAAATATGGCAAAAAGAAATTTTATTTCTTTCCTGCTATCAAAAGGTTTTGGATCATATTTTATTTTTAAAAAGCAGATGAGCATCAAAGCAAGAATGGCTGAAGAATAGAATAAAATGAAAAATATTAGAGGAGGAATAAAAATTATTGGAGAAATGAGGTTGTGTATTACTGGTGTTGCAAATAATGCCCAATAAAGAAAAGTAAATAGAGTGATGAATGAAAAATATGCTATATCTGTCAAATCTATTCTATTTTCCTTTAGAGTTCTAAATAAGATGATACCAAAAATTATTGTTATGTATATGGCCGTTGATAAATGATGAGATAATACAAGCAGAATGGAAGAAATGAAAAGAAATGGATATGTCATTTTTCCCCTCTTTAAAAGAAAAAGTAAGAGAGATATGGTTAAAAATAGATGACCAACAGTTAAAGGAGCTGCATGAGAAGTTTGATATGCATGAAATGGATTGCCTGCGAGAATAGCAGTTGCTACTATAGCTATTTTTTTATCAGTCAGTTCTTTTGCAACAAAATAAAAAATAATAACTGTTAAAGCTCCAATAATAGGAGCAATTGTTTTAAGTAAAAAAGCAAGATTAATTTTGGTTGGCAAATAGATTGCTAAAGTAATCAAATATAACATTGGAAAATAATTGTAGCTGGCGCCCCAGCCGTCGTATGGCGGGAAAATTGTTTTATACTCCAAGATTCTGAGGCACAAGCCATAATAAATTCCAAAATCGTTTCCCCATCCCCAATATAGCCAAGAAGGTATTGCTCTTATTACATAAGCAAATAAAAAAATGATTAGCAAGAGATGCCATTCCCTAACTTTCACGGGATTATAACATTCAAAATATATAAGCATAACCAATTAATATCATGCAATTTATTGAAAAAGCACTTCAAAAAATGCAAGCTGAGCCCGCATTTTTAAGATTAAATGGAAAAATTATGGTAGCAGGCGATACCCATGGAGATGTTGTTATTTCGAAGGAGATAGTAAAGAAATTTTTTGAAGAAAATTACGATTATCTCGTTTTTCTTGGAGATTATATAGATAGAGCCCCTCCGGATGTTGGAGGCTCCGCCCATAACATAAATTTTTTATTGGAAATGAAGGCAAGATATCCCAATAAAATTTATCTTCTTAAGGGAAATCACGAGGCAAATTATGCAATTCCATGCTATCCACATGAATTTAAAGAAGAGGTAGGAGAGGAATATGAGAGATATATATCTATTTTCAAAGAAATGCCTCTTGCAGGCATGCTCAATAATGTATTTGTGGCTCATGGAGGCATATATAAAGGAGATTTAGAAAACATGGATAAAAATGATATAGAGGCAATAGAAGCTTTGACATGGAGTGATCCGGAAATTGCAAATTTATATAGGGGGGCAGGAATACCCTTCAATCAAGAAGATTTGGAAGAATTTTTAGCAAAATTGGATGCCAAAGCATTCATAAGAGGACATGACTACAATTTGAATGGAATTATTGTTTATGAAAAATGTCTAACCATATTTTCCTCAAGATTATATAAGGATATGGGAAATAAAGGCATTTTAATAGCAAAAATTGATGGCAAAATTAATGGTATTGATGACATAGTTGTGGAGGATTTTTCAGAAGGAAAATGGATGAATTATACTCCAAGGAAACTTTAATCATCAAATGTTACAAGTAAAATTGCTGAGATTAAGGAAAGCACTGCTCCATATATAAAGGTTAATTCCGGAAATATATCCCATAGCTTCCCAGCTATTATTCCTGCGGGTATAGATGCAAAACCAATTGAAGCCTGGAAAAATCCTTGTGCTGTTCCTCTGCTTTTGCTTAAATCAGATACAAATGCCCTCTGATTCCCCTCTATGAATGCATATACCACTCCATATAAAAGGAAAAGAGCTATGGATAATGGAATGAAATATTGGGATGGAAAATAAGCTATAAATACAAAGCCAACGCATACAAATGTAAATGTAATGTATCCCAAAGATATGACAAATTTTCTTCCAATTTTATCAGATAATCTTCCGAAATATCTTGCAAGCATTGCATATGAAATGTTAAATAGGGCATATAAAAATATAGCATAGAATATATTTTCCATTCCTATTCTTAGCAAAAAGAAGGCATAACTGAAATTACCAAAATAAAAAATCGTTGCAATCATAATGAATTTTTTTAATTTCTTCGGCAATTTTTCCTTTTCTTCCTTTTCCCTGCCGGTTATTTCCCTTACCAAAAAAATGGGGGGGATTGCTAAAAATGCAATCAGGCTTGCTACAATCAAAATGATTTTGAGCATCTCTTTAATTTCTTCATTTCCGACAAGCTCCTTTAAAGGCAAATTTGCAGGAAATCCAAATAACCATAATAAAAATAAAACCAACATACTTCCAACAACTGCTCCCGCTGTATCTAAAGCTCTATGTATTCCATATGCCTCGCCTCTCTTTTCCTTAACCAAATCGCCAATTAAAGCATCTCTGGGTGGCCCTCTCATTCCCTTCCCAATTCTTTCTATGCCTCTCAAAAATAAAAGATGCCACCAGTGGGTCGAGAATGGGAAAAAAAGTTTTGAAAATGCTGATGAACCATAGCCAGCTAACATAAACACCTTTCTTTTTCCCATTTTATCTGAAAGTTTTCCTGAGAAGATTTTTGCAAAATTTGCAACTCCATCTCCAACCCCCATTATTAAACCAACAGCCAAACCAGTTCCTCCTAATGAGTATATAAAGAAGGGCAGAATAGGCATAATCATCTCACTGCTTACATCAGCGAAAAAACTGATTATGCCAAGAAGCAATATATCTCTAAATTCTTTCATTGGGAATAAAAGATAGCTATAAATTATTTTTTTCTAATTTTCTGGTGCTGTTAACTTAACTAAATTTTTCGATAAAAATATGCACCCCACCCATTGA
>CAZBXJ010000084.1:0-4985 GCA_964495775.1 uncultured Thermoplasmatales archaeon
CCAGAATAGCTATACTTAACCTTCTTGCATGCATATTTTTACCTCCAAAATGTAATAAAAAAATCATAAAAAAATTTTATTATGAGTAAATTAAAACTCACTATTGTTAATTAAAATAAGAACCAAAAAGAAGGAGAAGAATGCCAGCTTCTCTGTTTTACAGTGGTCAACATTACTGTTTTTCGTTGCTTTAGCGTTAATTCAACTCCAAAAATATGAATATATGTCTATAATCATCTACAGTTTCTTCTTACCTCATCAATTCATTTAAAGAAGGATGTGAACAGCAAAAACCGCAACAAGAAAGATTAGACCAATTTTTGTTATTAGTATGCTTTCATTTCTCTTTTTTGCACTCCATCCATAGTCATCTATTCTATAAAATAAAAGCCATCCATACTGACTGAAAAAGGCAAATAAGGATAACAAAACACACTCAATCCATGCTTTTGTTTCCCCAAATATCTCTGCAACATTTCCATTCATTGAATAGCCCATCTGAACATAAAATGAACCTATTACCAAAAACATTGCTCCAATAGCCATTTGACTTTCATGGTGGATGAGTCCTTCAGCATACATGCAGGCTATAGCCCCAATTATTGAAAATACCATTACAGGCCATCCACATTCATAAGTTAAATACAATGCTATTGCAAGAAGAATTGCTAAGGAGATAACTAATAAAATTTTAAGGGTTGTTTTGCTTAAAGTTATTCTTGGCTCTATTTCATAATGAAAGATATCATGAATTGTATGTGCCAGAACATAATGGGCTATGAATCCTCCTGTAGCAGTTAAAAAAACACCGGTCCAGTAAATTTTTTCCAAAAATAGACCAGCAAAAAAAGAGCCTAACAAAGGAAAAAATCCACCGGTTATTATTGAAGTAAATACGGTAAAAGGAGATAGCATCCCCTTTTCCTCTATCGCCATCAAACCACCAATCCTACTTTGCTTATCATTGCATTAACAATATAACGGGGAGCTTCCTTTAACAATTCTTTATAAGGTGTGTCTGGAATGAGAGGAGAAGAAGCAAGTTCTATAGCCTTATCAATATGCTTTTTTATTTCTTTTATGTACAATTCTCTCAAATCAATGCCATTTTTCTTCAAAGCCTCCTCAACAATATACCCTCCATTTTCCTTCAGTTTTTCAAGCATTTCTTTTTCAATGTGTCCTTCATAAATTTTTACCAATGGCATTATCAGCCCTTCTTCAAATTTTCCATGCATTATATCTACCAAATCATCAGCGAGCTGATAGGCAATGCCCACTTCCTTTCCATATTCTCTCATTAGTAGTGTTAGTTCCTCCGGCGCTTCAGCTTCAATTGCTCCAGCCCTGCAAGCTGTGGCGAACAATGAAGCAGTTTTCAATTCAATGATTCTGAAATATTCCTTTAAAAGCTTGTCCGGCTTATTTCCGTTCAATATTTCCTCCAAATGGGCTGTAAAGTCTATATCTTTAAGCTGTCCAACAAGAGTATCATCCCATGTATCAAGGAATATTTCTGCATTTTTCATTCCGTGCTTCAATGAAATTCTGAATGCTTTACTTATCATTCTGTGTCCAATTAAAATTGCAGCTCCTATTCCCTTGAGAACATGTAAAGCTGGCTTACCCCTCCTTTCAACATCTCCATCCATTATGTCATCATGTATTAGACTTGCAGAATGTGCCAGCTCCAAACCAACCGCACTCTCTAATGCCTTTTTATAGTTTTTTTCGCTTCCATTACAGGCATGAAAGGCAAGCAATAGCATGGCAGGGCGAAGAAGCTTCCCCCCATCTAAAGCATAAAGAATATCTTCATCATTGATTCTTTTTTGAATTTCTTGCCTTACCACTTCCTGAGCATTTCTAAAGAATTCTGAGAAAGTCATGACTCTTTCTATAGGCATATTCCTTAATAAAATTTTAATATAAGTATTTAACCGCTCAAAAATAGAAAGGGATAAGAGGGCATATCTTATTTATCTAGCCCATATTCCATTTATATGCATTACTACAAATCCTTTTTCATTTAAGAATCCATCAACTGTAATTTCTCTCCCAACCAAGCCATTTAGTTCTTCATACATTTTTTCCAGCAATCCATCTCCATCAATATCGCTTTTTGAAAATCCATGCTTTATGATTAGCATAGTGTTATTAATGTAAAAGCTCTCATTTATATTTTCCAGCACTCCTGTCATTTCCATTAAATCTGGCATTTCTCTCGGCATTCTTAACCAGATTCCATTAATATGGCTTACATAAAGCATATCATCTCTTATAATTCCATTTACTACAATTTCCTCTCCAACTAAGCCATCCAATTCTTGCCACACAAGTTCATATTCTCCATCGCCATCATAATCGCTTTTTGCAATGCTATTTAAAAAGAAACCATTGCCAACATACAATTTCATTCCATTTAAGCAATAATTTCCATTTTCATATTGCAATACACCCTCCATTCTTGTGTAATTAAGCATATGCTTCCATGCATGATGCCATCTTTCTTTTCCATGTTTCCATCTGTGCATGAATTTCATTACCTTGTCTTTTATCTCGCCGGTGGCTTTTGCTGTAATTCCATTTGCATATGCATCGACTATCCATGCCAACGCTATTATTCCAACAATTGCCAAAGCTATATACATCCTTTTCATTTTCATCACCGCCATAAAAGCTGGATAGGTGTTTATATTGATTTACCACATTTATCGCCAATTTTTTCCCAAATTTTTCCCAAATTATTCAAGGCTCAGCACAAGAAGTATAATTAATGCTAAAGTTTCAAAAAATGGAGGGATTACAAGGAGAGCATGAATGTAAAGTCCAATAAGAGATAAAATTTTCTGTATCAATAAAACACCAATGAAAAATACTAAACCAAGTGTAAAAGATGATTTTGTTTTCACAAAACTATTTAGGTAAAGAATCAAAAGAATCGCCAAAAGAATGACGTTCAAGATAACAAATGCTATGAACAATGTTTTTAAAATGGGTCTCTCCAATTTTTCCTCTATTGCCTCTTTCCATTTTGGACCAGCCTCCGCTATGGTAGAAAACAGCAAAGAGCATATTAGCAAAGCTAACAACAATTTTTTCATATTATCTCATCCTCCTCTTCTTTATTTTATTTTTCCCAATTTTTTCCCAAATTTCGTAGAAATATTTCATGTTTTGCTCCAGAAGCTCCGATATAAAATACATTTTTGCATATCCCTCTCCCATTGATGTAACCAAGCTATTCTTTTCGAGTATTTTCAAGTGATGTCTCACCGTCTTATAATCCAGATTAAGTGCTTTTGCAATTTCATTTGCATTCATTGGCTTTTCCGCCAGCAGTTCAAGTATTTTTCCTCTGTTTATCCCGCCTGCTGTGCCAGCCAACAGCCACCATAAAATTTTCTTTATTGGATTCAACAAAGTAAAATAGGTAGCAATTAATAATATTTAGTAAATTGAAATTGCAATTTGCATCGATAAGTATTTAAAAATTTTGCATTATAGCATATGGAGGCAGAAAATGAGAGGAAAAATTAGCATATTGTTGATTTGTGTGTTAGTTATTTCTACAGCAAGCGCTTTTAATCCAAACAAAAGCTTGGAGAGATTAGCGGCGGTAACATACCAAGGAAATGTACCGGTTTCCACAGATCCGGCTGATGAGAAGCATCCATCAATAACATTAGCTCCTGATGGAAGCATACTTGTTGCTTTCGATAAAAAAGAAGGGACATTGAAAGGACATGTTTATTTCATGCGTTCAACAGACGGAAATAGTTGGGTTGAAGTGTGGAATACAAATACTCCAGTAGGAGATATGGAAAATGGTATTCAGGAATGGCCAGTTATATGCACACCTCCAGGAGGAAATTCAATATACGGCTCATGGAATGATGAAGTATTGAATAGAATATTCTACATAAATATAACGAATCCAGCAGATCCTTCTGGCTATGAAGAAATATATGCTTATGATGCAACAGACTGGGATTACGACAGACATACTTTTGACATCGCTGCCTATGATTCAAGCAGATTTGCTGTTGGACATGTTGGGCACATCATATATGCGGGCTATGATTTGCCCAGTTCCTGCCAGATGAGCTGGTTTGTTGGTGGATTTGCTGGACAATCTGGAATAACAGGAGATGAGGATTATCCAATAGGATATAACAATGAAGTTGCTGTTACAGCAAATCTATTCTGGCTTGTTTTTGATTTCCCAAATGCAACTACTGGCAAAGAAACTTTATTGATAAAATGGGGAGATCCAATAGAGGAATCTGATTGCCATTTATGGCCAGACAAAGAGATTGGCAATCCAAATGCAGATTACAAAGATCCAGCTGTTGGAGCAAGTGGGGAAGCAATATGCATAGTATATATGTCAAATGAAAATGGTGATTTTGACTTAAAATGCATGTATTCAACAGATGAAGGAAAGACATGGCAGTATAGCAGTTTGCCATCTGAAAGTGGTGTGGATGAGGTGAGTCCAGAAGTATATATGAGTGGTTCAACGGTGCTATGTACATTTGTTAAAAATGGAAACCTTTACTTTACTAAATCTGATGACTATGGAGCAACATGGGATGAACCAACAAAAGTAAATGATGTTGATGGAACTGTTGTTGATGAGCCAGGAGCTGTCGATGTTAGCCCAGCAGGCATTGTATGGGTTGATACCAGAAATGGCAATCAGGACATATATTATGCTCCATTACCTGCTCCATTAATCACAATAGAAATACAAGGAGGATTTGGAGTAAAAGCAATAATTGCTAATGAAGGAACAGAGAAGGCAGAAAATGTTGCATGGTCTGTAGACTTGTCAGGCTTGGTATTTGTCGGAAAGCATTCAGAAGGAACAATTGATGAGCTTGCTCCAGGAGAGAGTGTTGGAGTAGGACCAGGCTTTGTATTTGGTTTTGGACCAACAACAATAACTGTTACAGCAGGAAGTGCAACTAAAGAAGCAAGTG
>CAZBXJ010000085.1:0-4949 GCA_964495775.1 uncultured Thermoplasmatales archaeon
TATGTTCATTGCGCCATCTCTGCTTTTAAATGGAAATGCTATTAGCAAAAGAAAAGCAACAAAGATTGCAAACCACTTCATGTTTTTAATTTTCCCAAATTATTTAATCTTTCCTCTGCAGTGTTTTGCACGTTGGCTAAAATTTATACATTGAACTATGCTTCTCATAGAATTGATTTTCCAATCTTCCTTAATTTTTCTATTTGTCTGGAGATGCCTGAAATGAATGCATACCCCTGTTTAAAATAAATTACTTTATTTGGTTGTGATTGGCATGGGAGTAAAGGAAAGTATAAAAATAATTAACGCCAGCAATGCGAGCAGTTTTCTTTTCCAATCCAGAGAAACAGATTCGTTTAAAGCTGGAGGATGCTCTGTACCCAATAAAAACACCAAAAGGAGAATAAGCAAAAGCCAGTTTCCTATTCCCATGAAGCTGAGAACTGCTAAAGAAATTATGGTTGCAAAGCTTGCATATCTATGCTTTTCTTTCAAAACAGCCCTTGCAACATGTCCTCCATCAAGCTGACCCGCAGGAAGCAGATTTATGGCGGTAACGAGCAATCCAACCCAACCAGCAAAAGCTGTCGGATGCATCAATGCATTATCCGGAACAGAAAAAAACTTTAATATAATCATTCCAAGCAGAGGAAAATTGATGAATAAAGCTCCTTCTTCCTGCTCAACAATAACAGGATGAGTATGCATCAGATATAAGCCAATTAATAAAACAGGTATCGCCACCAAGAAGCCAGCTATCGGCCCGGCAACACCAATATCAAGCAATGCCTTTCTATTTGGAATTGGTTCTCTCATGGAAATCACTGCACCCATGGTTCCCAATGGCAATATTGGATTTGGAGGGATGGGTATGAAAAATGGCAAAGATGCTTTAACACCATGTTTCTTAGATGCCACATAATGAGCTGTTTCATGGACTCCAAGAATGGCTAAAAGAGGGATAGAAAAGAAAAGGAAGCCATATAGAAGATTGTGTGCAGAAAGAAAAGATTCCCATGTTAATTTTCCTCCATTATATCCAATGAATAAAATCTCTCCAGAAATTGTTGTTGTTATAACTGTAGCTATAAACAGGGCTATGTTAATCCAGATAGGTTTACCTTTTACTGGCTCTTTATAAACGACGATTATTATATTCTCTCCAGCTCTTTCTCTTAGGAAGGGAATTAAATTTCTTTTTTTAAGTTCTGTCCTTAAAAATTCAAATTTTTCTTCCAAGATATTTTCATCTGCAGGTAAGTCAACATAGAAAGCCATTATGCCCTCTTCCTGCTTTGCATCATATACATTAAAATATTTTGCAATAATCTTCTCTATTTCCTCAAGGTTGCTTTCATCAGGATAAGCTTCCCACATTATGGATAAAGAAAAGATAAATAATAAAAGTTTTGATTAAAATTATGAAGCTAAAAGATATTGGAGAGAGGCAACTAACCTATAAAATTACATCAAGGTTTTCAATTCCTTTTGATGACTGTTATTTTTTGCCTGTTGATGGAGAATATCTTCTTCTTACAACTGACATGGTTTGGAAAAAAACCCATTTTCCGAAAAATGCAACTCCATATCATATTGGATGGTATAGTATTGCAGTAAATGTAAGTGATATTGTTGCTAAAGGAGGGGAACCATTTGCTTATCTTGTAGCTCTTGGTTTGCCAAAGGAAATGGAAAGCGAAAAATTAAATGAGATTTTGGATGGAATGGAAGATTGCATAAAATTATATGGGGGGAAAATTGTTGGGGGAGATACAAAGGAGGCAGATGAGATAACAATTGCAATTACCGCTATTGGAAAAGTGAAAAAGGATGAGGTTTTGCCAAGGAAAGGAGCAAAAGCAGGGGAGGCTGTTTTTGTTACAGGAAGCTTGGGCAGGGGTAGCATTGCCTTGCTTAAAAATGATTTGGATAAACTTTTGCTTGTAAAGCCGAGGATAAAAGAGGGGAGATGGTTAGCAAAAAATAAGATGGCAACAACATGCATGGATTTGTCAGATGGTTTAGCTTCTTCATTATATCAGTTAAGTAAAATAAATGGCGTTGGCTTCAGAATTTTTGCAGATTATTTGCCTATTGATGAAGATGCAAATTTGGAGCTTGCTTTATATTATGGAGGAGACTATGAATTACTTTTTACTGCACCAAAAGAGAAAAAAGAAAATATTGAGGAAAAAATAAATGCAAAAATGATAGGGGAAGTTATAGGTGAAAGGAAAATAACTCTAATTAAAGATGGAAAAGAATATGAAATAAAGAATAAGGGATACGAGCATTTCAAATCTACCTGAATCTTACAGTCTCTAAATTTTTAATGGCAAGAGTGCTTATCCCAAATTTTTTATGGATACTTGCAGCCAAATCAAGGCATTTAGATTCTTCGCCGTGATTAACTATTATCCTTTTTGGCCTTGGCGAAAGATTTTTGACATAATTCATCAGCTGATTCCTATCAGAATGTCCTGAGAATCCTTCGCAAGTTTCAACATTCATTTCTATCTTTATGACTTTATCTCCAACCATTACTTCTTTCCATCCTTTCTGTATTTTTCTTCCAAGAGTTCCTTCTGCTTGATAGCCAACGAAAATCAATGTATTTCTTGAATCCTCTGCCCATGCCTTTAAATATTCCATAACCGGGCCACCATTTAGCATACCGCTCGTTGCCAAAACAATACATTCATCGCCTTCGTCTATAATCTCCTTCCTCTTATCATAGCTATCCACTCTTTCGAAAATTTCTGCCATTAAAGGATTCTCTCCTTCCTGAAATATTTTTTTCCTTAAATCCGCATTCAGATATTCTGGATATACTGTATGTATAGCTGTTGCTTCCCAAATCATTCCATCTAAATAAACAGGAACTTCTGGAATTTCTTTCTCCCTCATTAAATGCTCCAGCACTATCATTACTTCTTGGGAACGCCCTATGGCAAATACTGGAATTAAAACTTTCCCTTTACTTTCTAAAGTTTTCTTAACAATTTCCTTAAGTTGCTCTGTTGCCTTCTTTCGAGAAGGCTGTATATCTTTTTTTCCTCCATAAGTTGCCTCCAGAACCAACGCTTCCAGCCTAGGAAAATGAGTTGCTGCAGCGCTAAAAAGCCATGTTTTTTCATATTTTATGTCTCCAGAAAAGGCAATGTTGAAGAGACCATCCCCAATATGGAAATGGCATATGGCGGAGCCAAGAATGTGGCCTGCGCGATGCATTGTAAGGCGAATATCTGGAGCTATATCTGTTGTATCTCCATAGTTTAGAGGGATAGTATTTCTTATTTCTTTCCTAATATGCTCTGAAGTATAAGGTGGTTTTTTAGCTTCATCTGCACATACCCTTAAATAATCCATTTGTAGCAATACCATTACATCTCTTGTTGGATAAGTTGTGTAGACGGGACCATCATATCCATATTTAAAAAGCAATGGCACTAAGCCAGAGTGATCGAGATGGGCATGAGTAACAACAACACCGTCTATTGAATCTAAAGGCAAAACCTCCGGCATATGCAAATATGGCGAGCCATTGTCGGGAGAAGAAACATCTATTCCGCAATCTATAAGGATTTTGCTATCAGGCGTTGATAGCAGGGTACAGCTTCTGCCCACTTCCCTGTATCCTCCCAATGATGTTATCCTAATCCATTTCTCTCCCTCGCTAGTCCCCCTATGCAATCTCCTTCCAAGTTTCCTTAAAAATTCTATCCTTTCATCAGCCACCATTCTTAAATATCTTCTTATATCTTGCACTGTCTTGGAGGGCATTGGTGGCGCCCTAATTACCTTAGGCGCCCATCCTATGGCTTTTCTTATCTCATTTAATAATGCTCCTCCCTTTCCTATCGCCACCCCCGGCTTTTCCACTTCTATTGTAACTTCTCCAACATCAGGCTCAAAGTATATGTTTACAATTTTTGCTTCCTTTGGAACAAGCTCTTTTATTTTTTTCTCAGCTTCTTCTATGCTTGCTAAAACAGAAGGATCCGCTCTTACAACAATCCTTTTTTGCAATTTTTTAGCAAGTTGTTTAACTAAATCACTTCTCTCTGCAAACTTCTCTGGATCTTTGGTATAGATTACAAGCTCGGCTCCTTCAAACTCTATATTTGTTATTCTAATATCGGCTGGAATTACCGCTTTAATTTCTTCTCTAATTTTGCTCAAAATTTCTTCAGCTGGCATGAATATGATTTATAAATTAAGTTTCTTCTTCCTTTCTTCAATTTCCTCACGGGGTAATTCCCTATATCCTTCTTTAGTTACAACTACAACATCCATTCCATCTCCAGAGGCTGAATCTCTTTTCATTGCAGCAGTCAGGGCTCTTATTGCCAAATCAATGCCTTCTTCTACACTTATTCCCTCCTTGTAATTATCTTCCAAAACACCAAATACATATGGTGAGCCTGAGCCAGTGGTTGTATATATATCTTCAATGGCTCCTCCTGCTGGGTCGAGAGCAAATATATGTGGGCCTGTTAAATCTACTCCTCCTATAATGAGCTGGACATAATATGGATAAAATTTTCTTTGATTGAGAATATTAGCCATAAGAGTTGCAGCTCCCTTTATTGGCATTTTTTCTTCTCTTTCAAGTTTATAAAGCTCTGCTTCCACTTTTAAATATCTTGCCAACAATTGAGCATCTCCAACCAAACCTGCTGTTGTTAAAAACATATGCTCATCAATTTTGAATATTTTTTTGGCTACCTTATGGGCAATCATGGTGCCCATGGTAGCCCTATGCTCAGCTGCAGCTACCACTCCATCTTTGCACACAAGCCCGAGGGTTGTTGTACCTTTTTTACTATCCATAATACACCTCAAAAGAGCTAAATCTAATATTGCATTGGGTATATAAAATTTTTGTAGATGTCAGTATCTCCGCAAGTAAAAATTTAGGAAAAATTAAAGCCCTGGGCAATATTCCA
>CAZBXJ010000086.1:0-4924 GCA_964495775.1 uncultured Thermoplasmatales archaeon
GAGGTATTGGCTTTGCCAATATCTCCTTTTCTTAGGCGGCTAACTGGCAAATTCAAGTAGCTTATTGTACGAATATCAAAATCTATAAAAAATGGTTTTAGATGGAATTCCAAGGTTAAAATAATGTTGAGCAGATAAGATATAAAAAGGATTTGCAATCCATTTTGCAAAGGATTTAATTTAAACAGCAAATATTTAAAAATGCTTATCTGTCTTTCTATTTCGATTTCGCAATACCCATCCAAATCAATTTTTTCATCATTAATGAAATAACCTCTTATTTCTCCTGGACATTCATACAAAATGAGTTTTTCCCAATAAAAGGAGTTTAAGTAATCTTTGTATAGATGTGGTTTCTTATCCATTTTCATTATCAAAACAAGTTTTCCATTTCCTTCTGCAACCAATTTTATTTTAGTTGGAATATATGTTCCCTCACAAAAAATGCCATCTAAGTATTCATAATAGATTTTTCCAAGCTCCATAATTTTTTCTCCATCACATAAATAAGCAATTCCGAATTTCATTTCTTCTACCCAGAAGGGAATGGCCCCATAAAAAAGTGCCCATCCATTACTAAAAGATGCCCAACACCAATCATATCCAAATGGATTATTTGATGCCACAGTAATAGAGTTCATGCTTATATTTTTGTTTTTAATCCACCAATCGAATAGGCGGAAATAATGTAAAATTGCCCCTCCTTTTAATGGGTTGTTATAGCTCCAGTTTCCCCATACATGTTCAAAATAACCTGCTCCCTCTACTTTCTCAAAAATTCCATTAAATTTTATCCATCCTTTTACCCTGCATTTCGGAATGAATAAATATTTGTAATATCCAAATCCTATTGGCAAAATACCTCCTTCATCTTCTAAAACAAATTTTGGTTTTGATACTGCTTGCAATTCCAGTTCAACAATAACACCCTCATTTTCTAAATGAACTATATATTTTGGATACCTTCCTTTCATCCATGAACTTTTATATGAGATATTCACCTCATATCTGCTGTTGCATTTAATAGTGGAAATATCGTCTTCATATGAACCCAAATCATATGTTTTATTTTCATCCCAGTCAAAGAGAGTGAAAAATAAATTGGCTGCAGGAGTTTCTTTTTCATATTCAAAAGATGCTGTAATGCTATAATTTTTCTCGCCTTTTACAAAAGCATCAATGTTCCACCATTCCCTAATACAATCATGCCACCCATCATTTCTCACATTCCATCCCTTTTCCTTATCTATAGCATAAATGTTTGGCATCAGAAGAATTATTGAAATAATTACACAAAATCTTTTCACAAACATATAAGGCATTGAATTAAAAATTTTGTGAAATGCCATGGCAATTATGTGCTTCATCCTCCAAATATTCCTTCTATCACCCCTGAATTTCCTGTAAAGTTTATCATCAAATGATATACGTAGCTACATATTCACAGGGATTGCAAAATTTCCCCTCTACTGCTTTTTCATCACAACAACATCTAAAGCAAAAAAAGTTAAAAATTGCGTTGTCTTTAGAATTAAGGGCGGGTCACCTAGAGGTCGGGTGGCGGACTGCAGATCCGCATACGCGGGTTCAAATCCCGCCCCGCCCTCTTAGGATGATTTATGTATTGGACACATCAGCTATCCTATCTGGAAAGTTTTTTGGAGGTAAAATAGTTACTTCTCCAAAGATTTTGGAAGAAATAAAGCCAAAAGGACCTTCATGGAGATTGTTTGAATATGCAAGGAGCATTGGGCTTGAATTAATTTCTCCTCCAGAAAGTGATGTTGAAAAAGTAATAGAGGTCTCAAAGAGAACAGGGGATTATTATAATTTGTCTGATGTTGATATTGATGTATTGGCACTGGCATATCATTTAAAAGGTATTTTGCTAACTGATGACTATTCAATGCAAAATGTTGCTAAAGAACTGGAGATAAAATACATGAGTGTAGTTGAAGAAGGAATAAAAGAAAAGTGGAAATGGATTTATAGGTGTAAGTCCTGTGGAAAATATTATAAAAAATATTATAACGAGTGCCCCATATGTGGAGGAAGTATAAAAAGAGTGAGGAAAAAATAGGCACACCCCCTTATTTCCACTGGAAAATTTATATGCCATAATGGGTTTAAACTTGTGAAAGGAATAATACTGTCCGCAAAAGAAGAAATAAAAGAGATCAGGCAACTGGCTGAATCCTTGGGATATGAAATTATAGGAGAATTTGTGCAGAAAAGAGATAAAACAACACCTTATTATCTCGGAAAAGGTAAGATAGAAGAAATAAAAAAATTTGTTGAGGAAAATGTTGTAGATGCTGTTATAGTAAATGATTCTCTTCGCCCCTCTCAATGGTATAATTTGGAAAAATTGCTTGGTGTGCCTGTCTATGATAGAATTAGAATCATTCTTGAAATTTTTGCAGATAGAGCCAAGAAAAAGGAGGCGAAGCTTCAAGTCAAATTAGCAAAATTAAGATATGAAAAACCTTTTGTAAGAGAGTTATTCCATAAAGTTAAGAAAGGAGAAAAAGCGGGTTTTCTTGGAGGGGGAGAATATGTGGTTGCAGATTATTATGAAATGATAAAGAGGCAAATGAGAAAAATAAAGGAAGAATTGAAAAAAATAGCCAAAGAAAGAGATATTAAAAGAGTAGAAAGAAGGGAAAGAGGTTTTTATATCGTTTCAATTGCAGGATATACAAATGCTGGGAAGAGTTGTTTATTAAATTATTTAACGGGAGAGAAAGTAGTTGTAGAGGAAAGAGTGTTTTCAACTCTTTCTCCAAAAGTAAGCAGATATAAAAAGAAGGGAGTTATCCCTCTTCTATTTACAGATACTGTCGGATTTATAAAAGATTTACCTCACTGGCTTATAGATGCATTTCATTCTACTCTAGAAGAGATTGCATTAGCAGACTTAGTTGTTGTATTAATTGATGCAAGCGATAATATAGAGGAAATGAAGGAAAAGGCGCTAACATCTATTAAGGAAATAAAAAGTTTGAAGAAGAATCCCCGCATTATTATCGCATTAAATAAGATAGATTTGGTGGAAGAAAAGGAATTGGAGGAAAAAATGAAGATAATGGAGGAATTTTTGGAGAGAAAATGCATTCCAATATCAGCAAAAATAGGTAAAAACATTGATTTGCTGTTGGATGAAATTTACAACAATTTACCAAAACCCGCAAATTTAGAAATTACCTTGCCAAATTATGAAAATTCCTTCATTTCATGGCTTTATAAAAATGCTGAAATCTCTCACTATCATTTTGATGGTGTAGTGAGAATAAAACTAAAATGTAGCGAGAGAGTGAGAGATAAAATAATTGGGAAATGCAGAAAATTGGGAGGGGAGGTGAGAGTATATGGAAATTAAGGAAAGAATCATAAAGGATCTTAAAAAATTTGAAGAGAATATTAAGGAAGTAAAAGATGAAAGAATAAAAGATATGGCAAGGAGATATTATGAGGATGCAAAATATTATTTTGCCAAAGAAGATTATTTTACTGCATTTGGTTGCATCAATTATGCTCATGGATTAATAGATGCTGTTAGAATGAAAATAGATAAGGAAAAATTTTAAGCACTGTTTGTCTTTTGCAAATGATGCATAAAATTGATTTGCAGGTTGGCAAGGATATTTACAAAATAAATAGAGAAATTGCAAATGAAATTAGAGGGTTATTAGATGAAAAAGGAATAAAAGCTATAGATTTTATGGGCTCTATTGGCTCGGGAAAAACGCTGATAATTGAAAGATTGATAGATTTGCTTAAAAATGATTGGAGGATTGGCGTAATAGTTGGTGATGTAACTGGTGATGATGATTATAAAAGAATAAAGAAATATGGAGTTCAAGTAGTCAATATAAACACAGGGAAAGAATGTCATTTGGATGCCCATTTAATTGAACATGCACTAGAAAATTTGAATTTAGAAGATATTGATTTATTGTTTATAGAGAACATTGGTAATTTGGTCTGCCCGGCAGACTTTGAGCTGGGGAGCCACAAAAGAGGTGTTGTTATATCAGTAACTGAAGGAGACGATATGGTGAGAAAACATCCTTTAATTTTCCAGATTTCAGATTTCATTGTAATAAATAAAATAGATTTGGCTCCTTATATGGATGTAAGCATAGATACAATTTTGAAAGATATTGAACGCATTGCACCAAAAAAAGTGTTTTTAACAGATGCAAAAAGTGGGAAAGGAATTAAAGAATTGGCAGAATGGCTAATAAGTTAATTTTGGTGGGAGTGGGGCATGTTTTTCAGCTTGAAGATAAAATAAGAGAAATTATAGAAGAGGAAAAACCAGATGCTATTGCTTTGGAATTAGATGAAGGAAGAGCTATTGCTTTGGAGAAAAAAAGCAATTCCAAGGGAAATTTTATTTATTCCTTGCTTTCAAAAGTGCAACAAATAGTGGCATCAAAATATGGGGTGGTGGCTGGAAATGAGATGCTTTCTGCTTTGAAAATAGCTAGGGATAAAAATATTCCTGTCTTGTATATAGATATGAATGCTTATGAAGTAATAGAGGAATTGTGGAAAAAAATATCCATCAGAAGAAAACTGAGTTTATTTATTTCTGCAATACTAACAATGTTTATGAGTAAGGAAAGAATTGAGAAGGAAGTAAAGGAGTTTGAGAAAGAGCCAGAAAAATTTGAGGAAAAATTGAGGAAAATATTTCCTGAATTTGTAGAAATATTGATTGATAAAAGGAATGAATATATGGTAAATAATCTCCTTTCATATCTTCCTCTTTATGAAAAAATAGTGGTTATTGTTGGAGAAGGACATGTTAAGGGAATGGAAGAATTATTGAAAAGAAATAATGTTGAACTAAAAACAATACATTTGAGCCAATTAATTGAGTGAAATATATCCAGAGATATCCTTTTTTATCAAATCT
>CAZBXJ010000087.1:0-4912 GCA_964495775.1 uncultured Thermoplasmatales archaeon
TTTGTGATGTTGATGTTGTGGCAGCGTATCCAATTACTCCTCAAACTTTAATTGTGGAAGAGTTCTCCACTTTTGTTAATGATGGCATAACAGATGCAGAATTTATAATGGTTGAATCAGAGCATTCTGCCATGTCCGCCTGTATAGCAGCCCAGGCAGCAGGAGCAAGAACATTTACAGCAACATCATCACAAGGTTTGGCATTAATGCATGAAATGCTTTTTGTTGCATCTGGCTTAAGACTACCAATTGTAATGCCTGTTGTAAATAGAACATTAGCAGCGCCAATAGGCATATGGTGCGAGCATAATGATTCAATGCCCCAACGCGATGCTGGCTGGATTCAAATGGCGTGTGAAGATAATCAAGAAGTTTTAGACATGATTTTGATGGCTTATAAAATAGGAGAAAATAAAAATGTTTTACTGCCTGTAATGCCATGCTTAGATGCATTCATTTTAAGCCATACAGTTGAGCCAGTTGAAGCACCATCAAGTGATGAAGCTTTAGATTTTGTTGGCAAATATGAGCCAGTAGCAATACTTGATCCTGATAAACCAATGGCAATAGGAACATTTACTCCTCCAGAATACATACAGGAATTAAGATATCAAACCCATATGGCAATGAGAAATGCAAAAAAGGTTATTGAAAATGTAACTAAAGAATTTGCCAGTAAATTTGGGCGTAACTACCATGGCTTAATAGAAGAGTATAAATGCGATGATGCAGATGTTGTTTTAATAACTGTTGGCACAGTAACAGGAACAGCAAGAGAAGTTGTTGATGAACTACGCCAAAAAGGGGAGAGGGTAGGTTTAATTAAACTCCGCTTTTATCGCCCATTCCCAGATGAAGAAATTAGAAAGATTGCAGAAAATGTTGATGCAATAGGCGTATATGACAGAGCTATATCATATGGATCAGGAGGTCCATTGTTTATTGAAACAAGACATGCATTGTATGGATTGGATAAGCCGATACTGAATTTCCTGGCTGGATTGGGAGGAAGAGATGTTGTTAAGGGGGATGTAGAAAAAATGTTTGAAATATTGTTGAAGGCAAAAGAAGAGAAGCCGAAAGAAGAAATTTATTGGATTAATACAAGGGGGGTGAAGATATGAATATTAAGGATTTGCCAGAGGAAGAAAATTATTTCACTCCCGGCCACACAGCATGTGCTGGATGTGCAGCTCCAGCAATAGTAAGAAATATGATGAAAATATTTGGAAAAGACACAATAGTATATACTCCTGCAAACTGCCTCCTTGTATTTAGCGGAACCTATCCCCATTTAGCATGGAAAGTGCCATATTTACATGAAGCATTTGAAAATACCGGAGCGTGCATATCTGGAGTTGCAAGAGCGTATAGGAAAAAAGGAAGAAAAGTTTTGGTTGTTGGATTTGCTGGAGACGGAGGCACTTATGATATTGGAATACAGGCTTTATCAGGAGCTGCAGAAAGAAATGAAGATGCCATTTATGTCTGCTATGATAATGAAGCTTATATGAATACAGGCATACAAAGGAGCGGAGCTACACCTTATGGAGCATCAACGACAACAACTCCCGCTGGAAAGAAAATTAAAGGGAAGTTGGAGCATAAAAAGGACATGGCGGAAATAATGAGGGCACATGAAATACCTTATGTTGCAACTTTAAGCATATCTCATCCAAAAGATTTCTTGGAAAAAGTAAAGAAAGCAAAGGAAATGGAGGGATTCCGATACTTGCATGTTCTCTCACCATGCCCAACTGGATGGAGATTCGATCCAAGTAAAACTATAGAAATGGCAAGAAAAGCAGTTGACTCTGGAATGTGGACATTATATGAAGCAGAATATGGCGAGATAACAAACATTTATAAACCAAAGAAAAAGATACCTGTGGCAGAATATATAAAAGGGCAGGGAAGATTCCGACACTTTACTGAAGAAATGATTCAGGAATTGCAGAAATGGGTAGATAGAAAATGGAAACGTCTGTATGGTGAAGAACCATAACCCCTCTTTTTTTATTTTTTGCACTTCCAGTAAATTTACGGAAACAGTGGATTCATATAGCTAAAAACAAATGAGTGAAGAAATTGCAATGCAATAGAGGAATCATTTTCCAATGATATTGTTGTTTCGTTTCTAATTGCAACAGATAATTTCTTGAAATGACAATAAGAAATTTTTTCAATATGCTTTCAAGCAATGTGGAATTCTTTACCATCTTTCTCCTTCATTGTTTTAAGCTTAAATAATTGAAATAATTTATTTGTTATGAAAGTTTATCCATTATTTTCTGATTCATTAGGGATACGCTCCATGGCAACATTGGTGGAGCTGGATAAAGAAAAAATTTTTATAGATGCTTCTGCAGCTCTTGGCCCGTCTCGTTATGGTCTGCCTCCTCATCAGCTTGAAATAGAAGCTTTGCAAAAAGCAAAAACGAAGATTGCGGAGCTAGCAAAAGATTGCAATTATCACGTGATTACCCATTACCATTATGACCACTATGACCCAGATGAGAAATTTTATGAAGGAAGGAAAATTTTTGCAAAAAGGATAGACAAAAACATAAATAAGAGCCAGCAGGAGAGAGGAGCATATTTCAAGGAACTTTTTGAAGGAAAAGCAGAAATAATATATTGTGATGAAATGGAAACAGAAATTGAAGGATATAAAATAAAATTTTCACCTGCATTTCCTCATGGTCCCTCAGGCATAAGATTGGGCTATGTTATAATGGTGAGCATTGAGAATAATGAAAAGTTGTTATTTGCATCAGATGTGCAGGGTCCTGTCTATGAAAAAGCAAAAGATTACATAATAAATGAAAATCCAGATTTACTCATAATGGATGGTCCTCCTTCATATTTTTTAGGATGGAAATTTTCTCAAGAAAATTTGAATAAAGCTCATAAAAATCTGCTGGAAATTATGGAAAAAACAGATTGCAAACTCATTTTAGACCATCATTTGTTGAGAGATTTAAAATATAAGGAAAGATTGAAAGAATTGTACGAAACTTATGGAGATAGAATAAAAACATTCGCTGAATGGCAGGGAAAGGAAAACAATATGCTGGAAGCAAAAAGAAACATTTTATGGAAGGAATATTGAGGTAGGAAAAGATAAAACTTTATTAACATTTTTATTTTTTATATAAAAATTTATGAAAAAATTGGTTACCGCATTCCTTATTTTCATTTTTTTCCAATATTTTAAATGCTGTAATTCCTGAAAGATATATTCATTTGCCTTCCCCATATAAACCAAACTGCATACTTGAAGATGCTATAGCAAGAAGAAAATCAATAAGAGAATTTACCAAAGATGAAATTTCATTAGAAAATTTATCAGCAATTTTGTGGGCAGCTTACAACATAGAGAGTGTTAAAAATGCAGTTAAAACATATGTGCTGATGAAAGATGGTGTCTATGTCTATATTCCATCAAAGCATTCTTTGAAATTATATAGAAAAGGAGATTTCGGATGGATGGGAGAGCATGATACAGCTTATTTAAAACTTGCTTTTGTGTGGAATAAAAGCCTTTGCAAAAATGAAAGTATTGCAGCGTTTCAAATAGGGACGATGGGACAGAATGCATACTTCATGGCAAATTGTTTTAATTGGGATGTGTTACAACTGCTGGAGAAGGAAATGTGCTTTACTTACTTGGACTACCGCCAAACGAAAAACTCCTCATAATAATGCCTCTCGGTTATCCATCTCAACATTACAATTTTTCATACTCTCCATATGAAACTCAGCTACCATTTCCCCATAAGAGCAAAATCACATTCATTAAAGCAATAGAAAATAAAAAAAGATATGCATATCTGGAAGGGAATTTGAATATCTCCCAAGTTTCCCAACTTTTATGGGCATCATATGGCTATTCCTATCTTTTTGATAATACTGCAGGCTGGCGGCACCGCACTGTGCTCAGCTCCCACGCTACCTATCCATTTAGATATGCAAATTTAACAACTCTTTATCATTACAAACATTGAATCATTCTCTTGAAAAAATTTGGGAAGGGAATGCAAGAGAAAAAATTGCCTCTCTTTCATTTCCATGGGTTGGAAACACTGACTGTTTTATTATTTGTTTGAACGAAAGCAAAGCTAAATCATCGTGGGCATGGGATTATGAGGCTGGAGCTGTATGGCACAATTTTCTGTTAGAAGCATATGCATTGAACCTTTCTGCAAATATCATACCAAATTTTGATAGAGAAAAGCTGAGAGATTTTATTGAAATTGAAGGCATGATTCCATTATTTATTTTGCAGGCTGGTAAAGAAAATGGAGTGGATAAAGAGAAACCATATTTAGAAATAATCGAACCAGAAGAAGGATTTATATACATATCTGGAAGGAAAATTATGAAATCAAGTAATACCATAATTTTTGGAAAAATGTTTGCAAGAGTAGATGTGAAGATGATTCATTGTTGGTGGTTGAATACAAAATAAATGGAAAATTAATTGGGGAGGATTACAACATGCCATACGAAATAAGACTTCCAATTTCATTTAAGAGATGCATTTTTGGAGTAGTGACAAAAGATTATTTTGGAAATGAAGAAAAGAAGGAAATGGAGTTTATAAAGATAGGGTGAATTAAATGGTTGTAATAAAGGAAAGATTTTGTAAATGCCATGGTTTTTGATGAATTTGAAAAACAACAATAGAATGCAATTGTTATAAATTATTGCAATGCATCATTATTCATTTCATTTGCATCTTTTGAACCAACGCCTTTTACAACTTCCACTAAAGCCAGAGATAGCACCGTGAGGAAAAGAAACACAAAAGCAGAGCCTCCGAACAACAACTCATAAGCTTTGTTTTCTGGAATCATTATGGTTTGGGATGGATTTACTGTGATGAATGTAGCATAGGTTGTCATGATTG
>CAZBXJ010000088.1:0-4751 GCA_964495775.1 uncultured Thermoplasmatales archaeon
GCATGGGGCGCATATATTCAGTAAAGCCATCTGGCAACGTTCTCCTAACTTCTTTAGGCACCCCTTCCAAAGCTTGCAACGCTCTCTTTTTAACAGCTTCCAAACAATTTTTGGCTATATTTTCATTTCCTACAGATATAACAAATGCATCTTTTTCATTGCATCCAAGAAGTTTTTTGACTTCTTTTACTTCATTTTCACTTATTCCATAAGCTGGAAGTTCATCTGAATGTATTATACCTCCTCCTTCTATTTTTGCATGCATTGCAAATTCCTTTCCCAATCTATGCTCTCTGTATTTCACCCCTCCAATCAATCCTGCAAAGCCTGGAAGTTTTATGGCTAAAACCTTTCCATTTTTCAAAGCTTTTTTTATGAATTTACACTGCGTTTTTTTGAATATGTTGCTTACATCTTCAATTTCCTGTTTTTCTATATCATCTGCTTTTACACCTTTCAATTTTCTTGCCACTTCAATTAACTCAAGCTGTCTCTTCACCTCATTTTCCAAAATTTTTGGAATGTCATTGAGTTCTTGGACTCCTTTAATTTCCACTCTATTTCCTTCCTTTATGGATACGTTTAAATCCTGTCTTATTGTTCCTATTCCGCGTTTAACTTTTTTAGTAGCTCTCAAAATAAACCCTATTTTTTCAGCAATTTTTTTTGCTTCTTGAGGAGATGGAATATCTGGAGAAGTAGCAATCTCTATTAATGGTATTCCAAGCCTGTCCAAAGCATACTCAACTTTTTTTCCTTCTTCTCTCAACTTTCTTGCAGCATCTTCTTCCAAACAAATTGTCTCAATTTTTATTCCATCTATTTCGCCATTCAAAGCTATTAAAGCTGTTCTTTGGAAACCAGTTGTGTTTGAACCATCTATAACTATTTTCCTCATAAAATGAATTTCATCAACTATGTCTGCTTTTAAGAGCAAAGCTACTGTTAAAGCAATATCTATCGCTTCTTCATTTGCCTTATGAGGAGGTTCTTCATCTGCCTCAACCAAGCAAGATGAGGAAGAAGCATAATAAACAAATCTTTTTTTCCTCCTTGCCTCCTCCAATGCCGCTTTATCTAACTCTCCTAATTCAGATTGAGTGGGGCGAAGAACACGCTCAAATTTTCCATTATAGTTTTCTGTTAGTTCTGAAGGGCAGTTACAGAATAATTTATTTGTTGCTAATTGCTGATGAATTTCTAAGCCAGCTTTGAAACCTAAAGCTTTGTAATCCATTAAAAAAGAAATACAAAAGGAATTATTATCTTTTGGCTACCATCCCCAACTTATGAATCCTCTTATGAGACCCATTGCTAACAAAATAGTTGCTCCAATAATCATCGACGCCCTCACATTTGTATCTATTTCATCATTTGTTAATGCTCCTAAATAAAGTGTTCCTCCCAATCCAATTATTCCTAAATCATATAAAACAGCTCCTAACTTGTCACCCGATGGACTATCAGCAGCAATCATTATTAAGATGCCTATAAGTAAAAGTAATATTGCAATGCCTCCAGCAAGCACTATCAAGCTTTTTGATAATTTTAAATTAATTGCAACAGGCACCTCTATCTCCTTTTCATTCATGTCTTGCTATCCTATACCATTATAAATTTCTTTTTATTTTTTTCAAGGAGAAGAGAAGGAAGTGCCACAATTGATGAAATTGATTAAAAGAAAATATTTTGTCGATTAAGGAAAAGAGAGAAATTAAACTATTTCCTATCATAAATTGTTTCAATTATTCATAAAAATAAGGCGTGCATTTGGCAACAATCGTTTCTCGCATAATCATTCTTTTCTTTTTAGCCAAAAAATAATAAAAAGAATTCAATATAACACATATGCAATTTAGAGAATTTATTGATTATTTAGATGAAAAGAAAAAGCTTTTAAGGATAAAAAAGGAAGTAAGTGTTGAATATGAGATTTCATCTTTAATGCGCTTATTAGATGGTAAGCCAGTTCTTTTTGAAAATGTAGCTGGCTATGACATGCCTATAGCTGCTAATATTTTTAGCAGTAGAAATTTATTGGCGGAGGGACTTAAAATAAAGCCAGAAAATTTGATTAAAAAGATGTTAGATGCAATTGAAAATCCTGTTGAGCCAGAGGTTAGGGGGGCAGATGGCTATAAATTACTAAATAGTTTGGATGATTTGCCTATCTTGCTTCATTATCCTCAAGATGGGGGAAAATACATTTCTTCTGCCATTGTAATTGCAAATGATAGGGAATATGGCTTAAATGCTTCATATCATAGAATGATGGTTATTGACAAAGATAAAGTAGTAATGAGAATATTGCCCAGAGATTTCCATAAATATCTGGAAAGAGGAGTTAAAGAATTCGTAATATGTATAGGAAATCCTGTCTCCGTAGCCATTGCTTCTGCAATTTCAATGCCCACAGAAGTTAATGAGCTTGCTATAGCGAATGCACTGTATCCAACGCCTTTAATAAAAATCGATGGGCATCTGGCAGCGCCTTCCGAAATCATAATGATTGCTGAAATTACAGATGAAATGCATGATGAAGGCCCCTTTTTAGATTTGACAGAAACTTTTGATATAGTGAGAAAGCAAAGAGTGGCAAAAATAAGGAAGATATATGCAAAAGAAGATGCAATTTATCATGCTTTGTTGCCAGGTGGGTTGGAACATAAAACTTTAATGGGCACTCCAAAAGAGCCAACTATATTTTATGAGGTTTCAAAAGTATGTGAGGTAAAGGATGTTTATATTACTCCTGGCGGTTGTTCATGGCTCCACGGCGTTGTAAGTATAAAGAAGAAAAATGCGGATGATGGCAAAAAAGCTATAGAGGCTGCTTTTAAGGGGCACAAATCAATGAAGCATGTGTTTGTTGTAGATGATGATATAGATATTCATGATCCGCATCAAATAGAGTGGGCAATGGCAACCCGCTTCCAAGGAGATAGAGACATGGTGATAAAGAAGGAAAAAGGTTCTTCTTTGGATCCTTCTGCAGATCCAGAAACAAGGCTTACGACAAAAATTGGATTTGATTTAACAATTCCATGGGATAAGGAAAAGGAGAATTTCAAAAAGCCTGATGTTCCAATGAAACTCAATTTAAATGACTACCTATAGACACTTTTACGTAAAATCTCATGCAGTAACAACACCAAAAATAAATTTGAAGGATTTGCCAGGCTCAGCAGGAAGAATGGATGTTCTGGCAAGATGCATAAACTCAGCATTCTGGTTATCATATGGCATAAGAAGAAATGTTATTTTCCATACTATTCTGCATGGAGAACCAAATCCTCCTGTTTATATAAGAATAGAAGGGAAAAAATTAAAGAAAGTATCTCCAGATGAAAGGAGCATTGCAATTTTTATTAAAAAAGCTTTAGAAAGAATGAAAGAAGATATGGAAGTGGAATCCACTCCCGGCATATTTGTAAGTAAAAAATCTTTTGAAGAGCTTCTGGAAGAAAATAAGGATAAAGATTTTTATTTGTTGGATGAGAAAGGAGAAGATATTGAAAGTGTGGAAATAAGTGATAAACCTTTCTTTTTTCTGGGAGATTATAAAGATTTGGAGAAAAAAGAGAAAGAACTTCTTTTTAAATATGGAGCAGTACCAATTTCAATAGGGAAAAAATCTTATCTGAGTAGTCAATGCATAGCTATATTAAACTGGATTTTAGATAGAAGAAAGCTTGATTAAGGAAGTTTGTTATTCTTTTATTTCATTGATAAGCCATTTTGCAGTCATCCTGACAGCTTCCTTACTTCCATATTTTGGCTTCCAGCCCAATGCTTTAAGTTTGCTTATATCTAAACGCATGAATTTAACATCTCCCTTCCATCCTCTTCCGTCTATGCCTCCAGTAAATTTGTATTTTGGATTTAAACCCATTTCTTGACTAACTATGTCCGCTATCTCCTTTACCTCAATCCAATCTTCCGAGCCAATATTGAATATTTCCACCTGCTTCTCTTTCTTCTGCATTCCAAAAAGCATGGCATCTATGCAATCATCAATATAAAGATATGATTTTCTTTGCTTTCCATCCCCAAGAATTTCTAATTCATCAGGATTTTTTCTGAGCTTTTTAATAAAATCATATATGACGCCGTGTGTGCTTCTCGGCCCGACAACATTTGCAAATCTGTAGATTGTGGCTTCCATATCAAAAGTGTGGCAGTAGGAGCAAATCAAAGCTTCTGCAGCAAGCTTGGAAGCACCATATAATGAAATTGGAATTAAAGGACCGTAGTTTTCAGGAGTGGGAATCTTTTCTGCATCTCCATAAACTGTAGATGATGAAGTGAATACAATTTCCTTTACTCCAGCATCTTTCATTTCTTCCAGTAGATTGTATGTAGCTACAATATTGTTATCAAAATGAATTTTTGTATTTATAGCACCAACTCTAACATCTGGATTGGCAGCTAAATGGAATACAATCTCGCATCCTTTCAAAGCTTTTTTAATATCTTCCCTATTTAATAAATCTCCTTCAATAAGTTCGATTTTATCCAGATTGTGCTCAATAAGTTCCTTTCTGCCAGAAGAAAAATTATCCAAACAGATAACATCAAAACCTTCTTCCAGCAAAGCATCTATCAAATGGCTTCCTATAAAGCCTGCTCCACCTGTGACTAAAACCCTCATAAAAGAAAATGCCTATCTGGTATAAATAATTAGTAGATGATATTTGTGCTTTGATGACATGTTAAAGCCCGCCTCCATATAAGCATGAAGGAGGCGGTAA
>CAZBXJ010000089.1:0-4690 GCA_964495775.1 uncultured Thermoplasmatales archaeon
CTAATTGAGAAAAATTAATATATATGGGAGGAATAAAAATTAGAAATGAAACGGCATTTGATGGTATCTGCCGTGGCAATAGGTGTTGTTTTGGTTTTACTTTTAGCAAAAATTATTGAATGGATTCTTGCTACCTCCTTGCTTTTGCTTCTATTTCCATATCTCTCATTTTCAATTTTCTTTAGTCTGGCAAAAGGAGAAAAAAGAAAGCAGGCTATAGATATTGAATGGAAGAGGAGAAAAACATTATCCTAAAAGGTTTTTAATGATTGGCAAGAGGTAAATTAGAGCTAATATAAACAAAATCGCTAATATTATGAAGAGCAATTTTATAGCAAACTTTATTATTTTCCATCCGAGCAAAACAATTATTGCAATTATTATGATTAACCATAAAGGCAAATGAAATACCATGATTTTTAATGCAATCTGAGCATTTAAATCTTTAGCGCAAGCTTTACTTTTAAGGGCAGATCAATACATTTTCCATCCATAAGCATTTTACTTGCTTCCACAACTTTTTCCACCATCAAATCAAAAAGCTTCTTTCCATATTCAGCGCTTGCTTCCGCCGGACTGCCAATGTAAGCCATGGTGGCGCCAATTTCTTTGAAGCTTTTGAATGCATTCAACAGATTTATCTTTATTTTACAAGCTTCTATTTTGTAATTTTTAACGAGTTTGGGAAAAAGAAAAAGTGCCAAGGATGTTTCTTTTTTATCTGCATGCACCTCCCCCTCCAACTTTTCAAAAAGCTCCCCTCGGTAATAATAGGCGGAGAGGGGCTCACATATGTTGGCTTTATTTCTGAATTTTTTAATTGCTGAATAAATTCCTTTTAAATGTTCCAAATCCATATGGAAGTTGCAAATTATGAAGTTTTTATATCCAAACTCGATCATTGCTTGGAAGATGTCTGAAAGTAAATTGCTTAATACTTTAGATGAAACAGAAATTGTTCCCGGAAAGCCCTTGAGATAATGGCAAACTCCAATTGGCAAAGAAAGCAATGAAATAGCATTAATTTTTTCATCCTTTAATTTTTCAATAGCTTTTCTTTCTATTTCTTTTGCAATAAAAAAATCGGTAGCAACTGGCAGATGAGGACCATGTGCTTCTAAAGGGCTTATTGTAATGAAAAAAATGGTATCTTTTGGTAATTTTTCTATTTCCTTCCATGTCATGTTCATTAATTCCATATCTTCATATAGCAAATGTATAAATTTGCTTTTCCATTACTTCATTATGAATGTATTGCTTGGAGTAGGCAATGAAATGAATGGCGACGATGCCATTGGAGTATATGTGGCAAGAAAATTCAAATGCGATGGCTGGAAAGCCATAGATGGTGCGACGGTTCCAGAAAATTATGTAGGGGTAGTAAAGAAACTTAAGCCAGAAAAAGTGGTAATTGTGGATGCTGCAGATATGGGGCTCAAAGCTGGAGAAATAAGGATTGTGCCAAAAGAAAAAATTGCAAGGGCAACAT
The DNA here is from genome assembly GCA_964495775.1 of uncultured Thermoplasmatales archaeon. GTDB lineage: Archaea > Thermoplasmatota > E2 > UBA202 > JdFR-43 > JAPDJP01. The sequence continues at coordinate 1,490 of CAZBXJ010000089.1, forward strand.
TTTCAACACATTCCATACCACTTTCCTTGTTTGTTTCTCATCTGGAGAAATACACAAATGCAAAAATTTATCTTATAGGAATACAACCAAAGAGTTTTTATGGGAAGCTTAGCGAGGAAGTTAAAAAAGCGGGAGAAAAAGTCATCAATCTTATCAAAAATAATGAAATAGAAAAAATTGAAGTGTTGAGATAAAAGTTTATTATCCATCCAGCTATTCATATTAATGCGAGTTTTAGTTATTGGTGGCGGGGCAAGAGAACATGCTATATGTAAGGCTGTATGTAACTCAGATGGAGAGCTTTATTCTGTAATGAAGAATTTAAATCCCGGGATAAAAAGGCTTGCAAAAGATTATTTTATCCATAATGAGACAGATGCAGAAAAAGTTCTTGAATATGCTTTGAAAAAGAAAATAGAACTTGCCATAATTGGGCCTGAGGCGCCAGAAGAAGCAGGAGTAACAAATGTATTGGAAGAGAATGGAATAAAAGTTGCATCTCCTTCCAAGGAAGCAGCTGAAATAGAAACAAGCAAAGAATTCATGAGAAATTTAATGGAGAAGTATAAGATAAAGGGTAGTGTTAAATGCAGGGTTTTCTCAGATGCTGAAATGGCAAGGGAATTTATAGAAATGCTTGATGGGGAGGTTGCAATAAAGCCAATAGGATTAACAGGAGGAAAGGGAGTAAAAGTTGCGGGTGACCATTTTAATAGTATCGAAGAAGCAGTAGAATATGCTAAGGAAGTTATAGAAAAGAAAATTGGGGGGCATAGTAAAGTTCTCATAGAGGAAAAGGTTGTAGGAGAGGAATTTACTTTACAGGCATTTTGCGATGGAAATGCAATTTATCCTATGCCAGCTGTTCAGGATCACAAGAGACTTTTGCCGGGAGATAAAGGACCAAATACAGGAGGAATGGGTTCATACAGTCATAAAAGTGGCATATTGCCATTTATGACACCAGATGATTATGAGGAGGCAGCCACAATACTCCAGAAAATTGTTGAAGCATTGAAAAAGGAGGGAAGAAAATACAAAGGAGTAATTTATGGGCAGTTCATGCTTACTGCAGATGGTGTTAAAGTTATAGAAATAAATGCAAGATTTGGAGATCCAGAAGCTATGAATGTATTGCCTTTGCTTAAAACAAATTTTTTGGAAATATGCATGGCAATGGTAGAAGGCAACTTAAGCAATAAGAAAATAAGTTTTGAAAATAAAAGCACAGTCTGTAAGTATGTTGTGCCAGAAGGCTATGGAATAAAGCCGATTGCTGGAAAGGAAATAAGGGTAAATGAAGAGAAAATAAAGGGGAAAGGAGGACTGCTTTTCTATGCTTCAGTAAATGAAAAAAATGGAAAGATTTATACAACAACATCAAGAAGCTTAGCAGTAGTTGGAATAGCTGAGGAAATTGAAGATGCAGAAAAGATTTGCGAGGAATGTCTAAAATTTGTTGAAGGCGAACATATATTTATAAGGCATGATATAGGAAAGAAAGAATTAATAGAAAAAAGAATAAGACACATGGAAATGTTAAGAGGTTGAAATGATACACATATACTTTGTTGGCACAGCAGGCTCCGGAAAAAGCACACTAACCCATGCATTCAATGAATGGTGTCATCGCCAAGGCTACGATGCAATAGCTGTAAATCTTGACCCGGGAGTTAAAAAAATACCATATTCTCCAGAGATAGATGTTAGAGAATGGATTTCACTGGAAGAGGTGATGAAGGAATATAATCTGGGACCGAATGGAGCGCAAATTGTCTGTGCAGATATGCTCGCTTTAAATGTCAATGAGCTTGAGGAAAGGCTTGGAGAATACAGGGCAGATTATGTGCTTTTCGATACTCCTGGGCAACTAGAGCTATTTGTTTTTAGAAGTGCAGGAAAGGTTATAATTGAGCAGCTGGGAAAGGAAAAATCGTTGCTGGCTTTTCTTATAGACCCCTCTTTGGCAACAACACCTACAAATTTCGCCTCTCAGCTATTACTTTCAGCAACAACTCAATTTAAGTTGGGAGTGCCTTTAGTTAATATTTTGACAAAAACAGATATTGTTGATAAAGAAGCTTTAGATATGGTTATTGAATGGGGCAAAAAGCCGGAGAAATTGCAGGAAGATTTGATGAAGGGCTCATCTCTATATTCTCAAATGAGTGAGGGAATAATGGAAGTAATAAGGGAAATGGAAGCCCATACTTCTCTTATTCCCATATCTTCTGAAACATGGGAGGGTATGGAAGATCTGTATGCTGAGATTCAAAATATATTTTATGGAGGAGAAGATTTAGAGAGGAAATAGCTATTCCGGCATCTTGAATTTGCTTATTGCATTTGCAGCCATTTCAATATATTCTTTGTTTTCCTCATACCATTTCTCCCATTTCTCCAATTTGCTTTTCGCTTCCTCATATTCTTTGCTTATTTCTTCATATTTTTTGAAAAGTTTTGCCAGTCTTTCTTGCTCTTTCCTGTACAATTCCTCAATTTCTTTATATTTATCTTTATATTTTACAAGTTCTTTCAATGGCTCCAATTCCTTCACTTTTTCCATTAACTCCTCAGCTTGTTTCTTGTATGGAATATAACCCTTTAATTCCTCTACTTCCTTCTCCAAAGCCTTTCTTTTCTCCCTTTCCTTTATAAGCTCCACCCTTGTTTCTTCCAGTTCCTTACTTTTCTCTTCAAGCTCCTTTTTAAGCATTTCAAAGGTGGCATATTTCTCCTTCAAATCTCCCATTTCATCTATTTGCCTCTTTAGCTTTTCTATCTCTTCCTCTTTCTCTTTAATAAGCTCTTCCTTCTCCTTTATCTTTTCTTCCAAATCCATGAATTCGTCTTCCTGCTTTTTATAAGCATCCCACAATTTTTCCAATCTTTCTTTTTCTTTTTCCAACTCATTTTTATATCTTTCCGCTTCCTCTAATGCAGCTAAAGCCCTTTCCTCAGCTTCTTTGATTCTATTTTTCATTAATTCGAGCATTTCTTCAAGCCTTTCTATTTGCTCTTCTGAAAAAATTTTCCTGAGCTTTTCCAATGCTTCTTTTTCCTTGTATGCTCCCTTCAAAACTGCATCAATCTCTTCAATAACTCTTCTAAAATTAGCCTTCAGCTCCTCGATACCATATATTTCCTCCATTGTAATCATAAAGAAAGATTTTATAGCTATTTAAAGGTTATTGACATTTC
>CAZBXJ010000090.1:0-4637 GCA_964495775.1 uncultured Thermoplasmatales archaeon
AGATAAAATAAACTCCTGCAGAATTTACAAAATCCCAGCATATTATATTTGATTTAATCTTACCACTGGTAAGTTACTTACCACTGGTAAGTAAAATTATTGCTTCCTTTATCATTGGATCAGCGAGGCTATATTTTCCATCTTTATGTATTATGAATCCATATTTTTGTAATTCATGGAGGTATTTTGTAACCATTTTGTCATTTATTTTCTTTCCTTCATGAGCTTCTAAAAATCTTTTTACTTCTATCCATCTTAAAGGTGTTATTAAAGCTTCCAGCAATTTCAAATATCTATTTTTTGCTTCTTTTCTAAACCGGAGGAAATGTTCTATTTCTTTAGCAACAATTTTACTTCCCTCTTTTTTCACAATCTCAATTGCTTCCTCAGCATTATATGTAAGAGAGTAGTATCCAAACAAAGTAAGCCATCCTATTATTCCATCAAAAGTTTTTATTGCTTCCAAAATATACTTTTCATCCATTTTTTTATTACATTGTTTGAAGCCAATTTTCAAAAATTCAATAGCTCTCTTTTTTTCTAGTCGATCTAGCTCTATTAGTTTTTTCGGTCTACCATACAAATCACTTTCAGCATCTTCTCCTATTACTGTTTCCAGTATACCAACTTCAGACCCTGCAATAACAATAATGATATTTTTTGTGTGTTCGAATAAATGTGCAATTATTCCGCTTATATTTCCTGCCTTTAGTTTTTGTGCTTCATCAATAAATATTACCAATTTTTCTTTTTTCTTTTGCAAAATCTTATCTATCTTTTCAAAATTTTTTATCTCTGTAGAAAGAGAGAATTTTATGCTGGCTCCAAATGATATACCTATCTCTTTTATCAGTGTTTTCGCTTTTAAATCTTTAAAACTTTCTGTAATTGCAATGATTGAATTTTCTAATAAAGCATTAAATATATCTTTTTGTTTCGGCGGAATTATCCTTCCATCTATAAAGGCTTTTGGATTTTTCAATTCATTATAAACAACTTTCATTAAACTAGTTTTGCCAGTTCTTCTTATTCCCTTAATCACAATTATTCTTTCATTTCTTTTAATGGCATTATGTAACGCTTTGTATTCCTTTTCAAAATTATACAAATCTTCCTTTTTGCTTTTTGGTTCTGGATCAAAATACATGATTCTAAATACATCCGTTAAATAAATAACTTACCACTGGTAAGTTACTTACCACTGGTAAGCATTATTTAACTCTTATGAAACCTCTTTTTATGAAATCATATGTTGCATATATTTTACACTTAATTGGGTGCCAGAATGAATTTTCATTTATACCTACTTCAACCTCCTTTTTCATTATTGCATCCAAAACATCATCTACATTTTCCGCATTTATTACTGCATAGGCTTTTCCCATTTCCCAGAGAAAATGCCCATCACTACCAGCAGTATACGGAAATTTATTGACCATAACATATTGATAAGCTCTTTTATTTTGCGCTGGAAAACATCTTCCATTTAAAGCTTCAAAAGCATCTGCTTTTATTTTAGGCTTTGAAAAACGAAATGGATGTGCCAAAACAGTTATTCCTCCTTTTTCCCTTGTTTCTTCAATAATTTCTTCAGTTTCTTTGCTTCTAATTTCTTCCTTTATTCCTAAAGCCAAAATATGCCCTCTTTTTGTATTTATTTCCATTCCCGGAACAACAATAAAATCTTTGAGCTTAGCTTTTAAAGCACCTTTTAAAGTGGAATGATCAACTATTGCCATTCCTACAAATCCTTTCTTTTTTAAATATCTGGCAATTTTCTCTGGTTTTTCCTGCCCATCCAAAGAATAAATTGTGTGGACATGCAAATCAAACATTATGTGTTATAGTAAATTAGTATTAACAGCTTTCGAGAAATCTTAGTGTAACAAGAACAGCCGGTTTGCCATTAAATTCAATTTTTCTTGATTTCATTTCTACTTCTCTTGTATTTCCATTCTTACAGATGAGTTTATATCTTCTAACTCCTTCCTCAAGTCTATCTTGAAGTAATTTCTTATAATTTTCCATTATTCTTTCCCTATCTTCTTCTGCTACAAAATCAAGAAAATTTTTCCCTATTACCTCTTGTTGTTCATATCCTCCCTTAGTAACTTCTCTATTTACAAACTTAATTTTACCATCCTGAACCACAACAACCACATCGCAGAGTTCATTTATAAGGTATTCATAAAGTTTCCTTATTCTCCTCTCCTTTTCTTCAATATATTTTCTAACTGTAATATCCTTTGCTACACCAATATATTTTACTCCTCCATTCAATAAACCAATGCTTAAAAGAATATCCAGCTTTTTCCCATCTTTCCTTATTGCTTTTCCCTCAATATCTCTTTCTCCTTTTTTAATTCTTTTATTTAAATCATCTGCTTCAAAGAATTCATCAATATTTCTTCCAATTACTTCTTCTTTACTTAAATAACCCAGCAAAGATAAAAATTCTTCATTGCAATCTTTTATTTTAAAATCCCTTGTAGCTAAAAATGCCATTTCCTTCAATTTTTCAAATGCTTCTCCATATGTTCCTCTATCAACAGCAGATATACTCTCAATTTTTTTAAATAAAGTAGGCAAATCCAATTTTCTAAAAAAATCCTCCCTCAATTCCCTTTTAATGGCTTCAACATGTAATCTTATTGCTTCCTTACAAAAATCTGCAACACTACTATATCCCAAATCCGGTTTTTTTTCTATTAGCTCTTGCAATTTATCATAAAGTTCCTTTGGCAAGGAGATTGTGCTGTATTTTGTCATTAGCTGTAGATAACGCTTAATGTATAAAAAATTTATTGTCTTCGCACAACAATTTTGTTCTGCCAGAACAATTTATCTTATGATATGACCGTCTTCAACTTGCTTAAAAATTTTAATTTCACCGGTTTCATCCCTCAAAAATTTTCCTTTATACTCCACCTTTCCATCCTTACTCTTCATTTCAACTTTTGCAAATTCTTCATAGCTAATCTGCTCTGCTGGGTTACTTTCTATACCCTCCACAAAAACCCCGCTCCCTTCCTTAGCATTAGCTAAAAGCAAAACCGCTTCCCCAGCTCTATCTACAGCCAATAACATTCCTTCCGATTTTACTCCCCTTATTTTTGCTGGCTTTAAATTGGCTAATAAAACAATTTTTTTACCAATAAGCTCCTCTTTTTTATACCATGGTTTTATTCCTGCAACAATTCTTCTTTTGCCCAATTCACCAACGTCAAGCTCAAGAATATAAAGCTTATCTGCATTTGGATGGTCTTCAACTTTTATAATTTTTGCCACCCTCAAATCAAGCTTTGAAAATGGATCCTCTATAATTTCATTCAATTCCAGTTTTTTGAATAATGGAGCGGGCTTCTCTATTTCATTTTCTTCAATATCTTCCAAAGCCTCCTCCCATTTATGGCTGTAAATTTCATCCTTGTATCCAAGCATTTTCCATATTTTATTTGCTGTTTTTGGCATATATGGCGTGGATGCAATGGCAAGAACTTTTACTATCCTTGCCAAAGTATGCAAAACATCCTTACATCTCTCAACATTTTCTTTAACAAGTTTCCATGGCTCACTTGCATTCATATATTGATTTCCTACCTGAGCTATTCTCATTACCTTTTTCATTCCTTCTTTGAAATGGCATGCCTCTATTGATTTTCCAATCTCTTCAAAATTTTTTACAACTTCCTGCCATATTTCCTCATCAACCTTTCCAGCAGGAATTTTTCCAAAATTTTTATGTATGAAAGTAAGAACCCTATGAATAAAATTTCCATAAATGGCAACCAGCTCATTATTATTTTTTGCAACAAAATCCTCCCATCTCCAATCTGTATCATGCTTTTCTGGCATATTTATTGAAAGATAGTAGCGAATTGAATCTGCATCAAATTTTTTCAGGACATCCGGAATCCATATTCCAATACCCTTTGACTTTGAAAACTGCTCCCCAGATAGCGTAAGATATTCATTTGCCGGCACATCATAAGGCAAATTTAGCCCGCCATGCGCCATGAGCATCGCCGGCCATATCACCGTATGGAATGGTATGTTATCTTTAGCTAAGAAATAATAATGTTTAGCTTCCTCTTTCCACCATTTCTTCCATTCATCTGGCTTGCCTATTTTTTCAGCCCATTCCATTGAAGCAGAGAGATAGCCAATAACTGCATCAAACCAAACATAAATGCGCTTATTTTCATATCCTTTAATGGGAACTTCTACACCCCATTCTATATCTCTTGTTATCGCCCTGTCTTTCAATCCAGATTTTATGAAATTTAGAGTAAAGTTAAGAACATTATCTCTCCAGAAATTTTTATCCTTAAGCCACTCCAAAAGCTTTTCTTCAAAAGCTGAAAGCTTGAAAAATAAATGTTCTGTCTCCTTTAAAATTGGCTTCGCCCCACATATCTTGCATTTTGGCTCTAAAATTTCTTCTGGCTCAAGCGTCGCTCCACATTCCTCACATTGGTCTCCTCTTGCCTTTCCATGGCAGTGAGGGCAGATACCTTCAACATATCTATCTGGCAAAAATCTATTGCAATTCTGGCAATAAAAAGCCAACATTTTTTTAGGATAAATATATCCTTTTTCATACAACCTAAGGAAGAATTTCTTCACCACATTCTTAT
>CAZBXJ010000091.1:0-4635 GCA_964495775.1 uncultured Thermoplasmatales archaeon
CTGCAGGAGGATTGTACTTTTTTCAATATCCATTCAAAAATTTAAAAATAAGAAAAAGCAAGGGCTAATTTACCATTGAAATGGCATGGTTTGTTTTCATAATTTGTGGCTTTTTCATTTAGTTGCAAAATTTTTGTAAATTTGTTATAATTTCAAGCAGAAAATTTATCAAATTAACAAAATTTATATTCAAAATCCAATAAATGCAAAAAATTAATATAGCATTTAGGCATTTCCTTATGAAATGAGATATGTTAAAATATACAAGGAAAAAGTTTTTGATTTCTTGGAAAGATTGAAGAATTATGGAAAACTATACGCTCCAGTAAAAATCTCAGAAAAATTTTATGACAGGAAAGAAATTGAGGATGTAGAACAGATTGCTTTCGATTACAACAGAACAATAACCCCTGCAAAAAGATTTTTTATTCCCTCCTGTGAGGAAATGTTTGAAATAGATATTGAGAATGCAGAATATAAAGAAAAAATTGATGAGGTTGAGCCCTTTGTTTTATTTGGCTTGCATGCCTGCGAGATAGTTGCACTCCGAATCCTAGATGGTGTTTATTTGGATGAAAAATATCCAGATATTTATTATGAAAGGAGGAGAAAAGCTGGTATAATTGTTGGGCTGAGCTGCTTACCAGATGAACATTGTTTTTGTAATTTATGGAGGACTGATTTTGTTGATATTGGTTTTGATTTGTTTTTGCATGAGCTTCCTGATGGATTTTTAGTTAGAGTAGGCAGTCCAAGAGGACATAAAATTGTTGATGAAAATTTAGATTTATTTGCAGAAATAAAGCAAGAGGATATAAATGCTTTCAAAGCCTTTGAAGAAAAAAGGCAAAAAATGTTCAAATATACAGGGAGCTTTGATAATATACGCTATATCCTTGAGCTAACGATGCGGGATGAAATATGGGAGGAAGAAGCCAAAAAATGTTTGGGGTGTGGCAATTGCACCTTAACATGTCCAACATGCAGATGTTATGATGTGCAGGATATTCCAGACATAGATGGAAAGAGGGGAAAAAGAATAAGATTCTGGGATTCCTGCCAGTTTAAAAGCCATGGAATGGTTGCAGGTGGTCATAATTTTAGACCAACCAAAAAGGATAGGTTCTTAAACAGATATGTTTGCAAAACAGCTTATTTCTATCCTCTTGGCACTTCATATTGTGTTGGTTGTGGAAACTGTACATACTTTTGCCCAGCTAACATAGATTACCTTGGCAACCTCATAAAAATAAGAGGGGCTGAAGAGGTGAAAAATGCATAACATATATTCCTTATACAAATGTAGGGTGCTCAGAGCTTATGAGCTAACTGACGATGTCAAATTATTTCTTTTTAGATTTGAAGATCCAGAAGTTGCAGAAAAATGGACTTTTAAACCCGGGCAATTTGTTCAGCTTTCCATCCCAAGTATAGGAGAGGTTCCTATATCTATATGCTCTTCTCCAATGAGAAGGGGATTCTTTGAACTATGTATTAAAAAAGTGGGTAGAGTAACATCAAAAATATTTGATTTAAAACCGGGAGATTTGGTAGGAGTAAGAGGGCCTTATGGAAATGGTTTTCCTGTTGAGGAGTTTGAAGGACATGATTTACTTCTTATTGCTGCAGGCATAGGAATGGCACCGCTCCGCTCCGTCTTCATGTATGCTTTAGATAATAGATGGAAATTTGGAAATATTACTGTGATAAACTCTGCCAGATATGGAAAAAAACTTTTGTTTAAAAAGGAGCTAGAGGCAATGAAAGATGTTGCTGAAGCAGAAGGAATAAGAATCATACAGACTGTAACTCGTGACCCAGACTGGCCAGGAAGAGTTGGAAGGGCGCAGGAGCACATAAAATATGCAAATACTGACCCAAAAAAAGCATATGCGTGTGTTTGTGGACCACCTCAAATTTATCATGATGTGTTTAACAAGCTAATTGAACATGGTTATAATCCGAGAAAAATTTATGTTACTTTGGAGAGGAGAATGAAATGCGGTGTTGGCAAATGCGGGCATTGCATAGCTGGAACATCAACATTTTTAAAATATATTTGCATAGATGGACCGGTATTTGGTTACTATGATATTATTTCCACTCCAGGCTTAATATGAGGGGGTAAAAATGAAATTAAAAATAGGTATCCATGGCTTAACTTCCTGTTATGGTTGTCAGCTAAGAATGGCAAGCGTTAAGAATGTGCTTGAGATTGCAAAAAATTTTGACATTGAATACTGGTATATGATGAGTAGTAAGGGAGAAATAAAGCATGTTGATGTTGCTTTTGTTGAAGGAAGCGTTAGCACAAAAGAAGATGAAGAAGAGTTGAAGCTTATTAGGGAAAATGCTGATATACTTGTTGCAATGGGTTCATGTGCCATCTATGGAGGAGTTCAGGGAATGTTATATGGCACGGAATATGAAAAAGCATTTTTAGAAGTTTATGGAAATAATGAGATTGAGTTTGAAGGAAAAATAGGAGAGCCAATAAGCAAGTATGTAAAAGTAGATTACAAGCTTCCTGGATGCCCACCAGAAGAAGATGAACTCCTTTATTATTTAGCATGTTTTTTGCTTGGAAGCTATCCAGAAGAAAAAGATTATCCGGTGTGTGCTGAATGCAGAAGAAATGGTTATCCATGCATATTGATAGAAAAAAATGAACCTTGCTTGGGAGCATTAACAATAGCTGGTTGCAAAGCAAGATGCATAAAATTTGGCATACCTTGCATTGGTTGCAGAGGGCCTTTAGAGGAGATAGCATGGTATGATTCGTTGGCTAATGTATTTAAAGAAAAAGGAATGAAAAAGGAGATTATTAAGGCAAGGATGGAAATATTTGGAAAGCAATATGAAAATATGGATGAGATGGTGGAGAAGGTGTTCAAATGAAAATTGAGAGAGAAATTAAAGTTGACCATTTGGCAAGGATAGAAGGAAAGGCAGGAGTAATAGTAGAAATAGGAGAGGATATAAAAGCTAAGATTAAGGTTACTGAAGGTCCTCGTTTTTTCGAACTTATTACCAAAGGGAAAAAGTATGATGATGCAGTTGCTATATGCCCTAGAATTTGCAGTTTTTGTTCCATCCCTCATAAATTAACGCCCATTGAAGCTGTTGAAAATGCTTTAGGAATAGAGGTAAGTGAGCAAACTAAGTTATTGAGGAACATCTTATATTTTGCAAATATGGTTGAAAGCCATGCTTTACATCTCTATCTATTTGCCATCCCAGATTATTTAGGCTATCCAGATGCATTTTCAATGGCAAAGGAGCATTTAGAGCTGGTTAAAAATGGCTTAGAGCTAAAAGATTTTGGAGCAAAGGCTCAATCTCTTATAGGCAGTAGAGAAATACATCCTGAAAATGCCATTGTTGGAGGATTTGGAAAAATACCATCAAAAAATGAAATGGAAAAAGTAAAAGAAATGGCTAAGGAAGTGATAAAGAAAGCGGTAGCGACTGTTGATTTTTTTGCTGAATATGAATATCCGTCTTATATTAATTATGAAAGAAATCACTTATCAATAAAGCCCTATGAGGGCTATGGAGTATATGGAAATGAAATTGTCGCCTCAGATGGCTTTTCATTTAATGTTTCATATTATAAGGAAAATATAAAGGAGGAAGTTGTTCCATATTCTTTTGCGAAGAGGGGCAAATATAAAGATAAGCCTTTTATGGTTGGCGCATTATCAAGGCTAACAAATAATCATGCTTTGCTTGATGGAGAAGCTAAAGAATTGCTCAACAATTACAAACAATTTTTAAATCCTTCAAACTGCTTCGCCAACAACTTTGCTCAAGCCATAGAAATGGTTTATTTCATCGAAAAGATTGCAGAGCTTGCAGAAAATTATGAAGGAAAAGATGAAAGCAAAGCTGAAGCTGAGAAGAAAAGCGGGAAAGGATATGCGGTGACGGAGGCTCCCAGAGGGCTTTTGATATATGAAGTGGAAATAGAAGATGAGATTGTAAAATACATGAATGTGATTACTCCAACTGCAATGTTTCTTCCAATGATGGAAGTAGATGTTGTGAATATGGCTAAGGGAATGTGGGAGAATGGATATAAGGATATTGACTTAATAGGCAAGAAAGTTGAAATGGTTATAAGAGCTTATGATCCCTGTATTTCATGCAGTGTGCATGTAATTAAAATATGAATTGCATCATCATCTTTTTAGGAAATGTATTTGCGGGAGATGATTCAGCAGGATACGAAATTTATATGCAAATTAGAGATAAAATAAAAGCAAGATTGGAATATCTCGGTACAGATTTCTTCAAATTTTATGGAATTTATGGAGGTGAGGAAAAACTTGTAATTGTAGATGCTGTTTATGGCATAAATGATGTTGTCCATCTGAAAAACAATGAAATTTTTGAAATTGAAGATAGGAGCCAAGGAATGCATTTTTTGTCGGCGATAGAAGCATTAAAAATAATGAGAGAGGTTATGGAAAAATTTCCCAAGAAAATTCATTTGGTTGGAATTCCAGCAAGGAATTTTGAGAAAAAAACATTTGATGAAAATACAATAAAAAAAGCCATAAAAATGATAGAGAAAATTGTATTAGATTGCTGATTCAATTTTTCCAACGAGCATTTTTGTTTTTACCACAGCAT
>CAZBXJ010000092.1:0-4619 GCA_964495775.1 uncultured Thermoplasmatales archaeon
TGCTCTCCTCTCCATCTAATGTTATAATTTTAAATCCAACTCTTCTCCCTCCTATTCTCATTTCCTGTGTGTAAAATCCGCCTGCATTCAAATCAAGTTCTTCTATCAATTTTTTTATTAATGTTGTTTTCCCCACGCCCGGTTTTCCTGTAATAAGAATGTTATTCATGATGATGAAAATGGAGATGGCTTTTAAAAATTCTTAAAAAGAAAAGATGGAAACGAAGCTAAGGCAGGCAAGCTATAGCTTGTAAGGTAGCAGGCTTCTTCATCTCTCAAATCTTTGCAAGTCCAGATTACTCCACTCATCTCTATCCATGAAGCCATGGCTTCCATCTGAATAATCAACTATTTTAAATGTATATCTGTAGTTCATACAGCTCTTGTAGTTCCATGATAGCCAGTAAAGAAGTTGCCACGGAAATACTCTTAAATGAGGCAATCCAAGCTGATGCCCAAGTTCATGCATATATGCTCCGCCATGAGCAATAATCATCGCCTTGCGCCAGGGTCTCCATTTCTGGATGTATGCGCTACATACGGCAAATGCATCTCTTTTAAAGTTGAAACCAGCAACACCTCTTCCAAAATCTCTGAAATTGTGTATAATTACAGAATAATGGAAAACGCCTTGCCTGCTGGAGTTTTTAAGGAAATATTTATTGTAAAGCTCCCTAATTTTATCCCAATCTAAATCCTCATATGGAATGATATCGCTTCCACCCATAATGCCATTATCTGCTAAGAACATTATATTGTGCTTTGTGAATGCAGAATATTGAAGCTGGAGGGATTCTTCAGGCAAAATCGGCTTTATTCCATTATGCTCCTCCATAAAATCTACTTCCACATATATATCCTGTCTAAATGGATCCGCAAGCCATCTTTGCATTTGCCATTCTTCAACATTCTGCAACCCATCCATATCAACATCTAGCTTTGAATGTTCTTCATAAACAAATGGATTATATCCATATTTATCCTCCCAATCTATTGGCACTCCATCTCCATCATAATCTATGCCTGCATCATTTGCCATTGGATCTGTATGATATACATTTACTTCTTCCCAGTAAGTTAATCCATCTCCATCGTAATCATTGTAACTTATATCAAACCATATTTCGCAATCATTTTCGTCATATACTCCATCTTCTGTTCCACTTGCATGTCCATATCCATTAGCATCTCCTAAAAAATCATCTCCCTGCCAGCTTCCTGTAAGAAGGTTGTAAGTTATGTGCAAATCATTACTTTCATTACCTATATCAGCCACCTCTCCATTTTTATATGCTCTAATGGAAATTTCTACTTCTTCCATATCATCTGGAACATTAAATTGAGCTGTTCCAAAATTCCATATGTCATAGCCAACAGCTTCTTCTTCCCATTTCTCTCCATTTACTTCTACCTCAACTTTTATTGTTGGCACTGAATTTAAATCAATATCGATTGTTCTGATTCTCTTTATCTCTATGCCTATTACAACATCAACAAGTGGATCTACATCTCCTTCATCAGCCAAACTCTGAACCACTGTATAGAAGGGCAGTAAAATAACTACAGCCACCAAAACCTTTTTCATGGTTGTTAAATCAAAACAACTATTTATTTTTTAGCTGAAAATAGCTTATACGCCAATTAAAATTCTAAGTAAATCCCTCAGTCCGGGAGACAAGCCCAAAAATAAAATAAAGAATTTTATTGTGTTCTTCAAATTCATTTTTAAATCATCTATTACATATATTATGCCCAGGATAACAAAAAGTTTTAGCAATGGATAACCAATTCCATGAAATTTTTCCATTAAAAATTCTGGTAATGGATGCTTTTCCCCATATTCAATTTCAAAGTTGAGAGGATTTACAACTGCAAAATATGTTGTTAATCCGTCCAGCATATGGCTGAATACAAGCAAAGCATTCATTTTATTATGTAAAATTTCATATGAATAACCAACGAAGTATAGTAGAAAGGCTATAACAAAGGCAAGGAGAGGAGCTATTAGTATTTCCGGCATAAAGTTTGCATTTTCCAATGAAAAGTAAGTGAATATGAAGAGAGCAGATGAAAGAGTTAATAAACCAAATGATAGCATAGACGCATTATAGTCCTTTTCTTCCTGCTTATAATACACATAAAAAGCAAAAATAGAAAACAATGCAAAGATGGCTGGATGAATGTTGTATTTGCAGTATTTGGTAAAAATGAAAATGTAAAGTAAAGCATATCCAATATCTTTAAAAGCCAGACTGTATGCAAAAGTTTTTGCATCTTTAAATTTTAGCCCATATAAAATTGAAAGGAAAAAGAAAATGCCTATTTGTATATAAATGACAGGAGATATAAAAAGGTAGGCAAGAGGTTTTTGAAAAATGCCTGCATCTTCAAGAACCCTTGCAAAAGAACCATATAAAATGAATGGCAGGGAGCATAGAATAAATTTCAAATCAACCTTTACATCATATTTTTCAAAGAAAAGATAAAGGAGATATACAAATAAAACAAGAAGAACCCCATATACAATTTCCGAAATTACTGTATATCCTTCATATGCTTTCACCCCGTGATATTCTACAGGATGCCCAACAGCATCTGCAATAACCGGGCCAATAAAATATTTCCATAAAAAACGGTCATAAACAATATTTGGAAATAATGTTAAGCATAAGAAAAAAATAATGATGGTTGCAAACGCAATATATCTGAGCCTCATTTATATGGTAAAGCATGAAATATTTTAAATTTTGCAATTTATTTTTCAGCATGGATATTGATGAATTGCTCAATAAATTAAAGAATGGCGAAATAAGCATTGAAGAGGCAAAAGAACATCTTAAAAAACTACCTTTTTATGATTTGGGATTTGCAAAAATTGATTTTCACAGAAGGTTAAGGAAAGGGATTCCTGAAGCAATTTACGCCCCGGGAAAATCAAAGGAGCAAATTAAAAGAATAGTTATGGAAATGAAAGAAAGGGAGAAAGTTTTTATTACAAGAGCATCAGAAGAAATTTATGAAGAGCTAAAAAACATAGAAAATTGCAGATTTTATAAGGAATGCAACCTTATTGTCATAGGAAAAAAAGAAATAAAGAATAAGAATGGCTACATTCTCGTTGTTTCTGCCGGCAGTAGTGATTTGCCGGTGGCGGAGGAAGCTGCTGTAACTGCGGAGGAACTTGGAAATATTGTAAGGAAAATTTATGATATTGGAGTAGCTGGTATTCATAGGGTGATAAATTATATGGAGGAGATAAGTAAAGCCAATGTTGTAATAGCTGTGGCTGGAATGGATGGAATATTGCCTACAATCATATCAAATTTTACTTCCGCCCCCATTATAGCGGTGCCGACAAGCATTGGATATGGAACTGGAATGAATGGACTGGCTGCCTTAATGGCAATGCTTAATAGTTGCTCTCCAGGAATTGCAGTTGTCAACATAGATAATGGATTTGGAGCTGGAGTTGTTGCTCATCTCATAAATGAAAAGATAAATAGCCATAAAGCCTAACTCACCACAAAAATATAAGTAGGGCTTTGTAATGCTCATTTTATGAAAATTACAGTTGAAAACTTAAATAGCGTACCGGTTGAAAAGCAAAAAGTAGAGATTGTTGAAAGAAAGGGAATTGGACACCCTGACTCGGTGGCAGATGGATTGGCAGAGAGCGTTTCGAGAGCATTATGCAAGGAATATTTGCAGAATTTTGGCTACATTTTGCATCATAATACTGATGAATGCCAGATTGTAGGAGGGCAGAGCCAGCCTCAATTTGGAGGAGGCGTCATTATTGAACCTGCCTATATTCTGCTTGTAGGGAGAGCAACTGCAATGTTTGGAGAAAAAAGGATGCCTATAAGAGCTATAGCTGTTAGAGCAGCTCATGAATATCTGGAAAAGAATTTCAGGAATTTAAATGCAGATACAGATGTTATTATTGATTGCAAAATTTGGGAGGGAAGCCAAGATTTAAAGAGTGTTTATGATCCACGCCGTAAATTAGCTAATGATACATCAGTTGGAACAGGATATGCTCCTCTATCTGAGACAGAAAGATTAACTTTACAGATGGAAAGATATATAAATATAAATTTGAGGAGTAGCCATCCAGAAATTGGAGAGGATGTTAAAGTCATGAGTTGCAGGGTGGAAAATAAAATAGATATAACTGTTGCCATAGCCATGGTGGGAAAGCATGTTCCTGATGCTGACCATTATATAAGTGTAAAGGAGGAAATTGCAGAAGATTTATTAGATTTTGCAAACAGGTTTACAGATAAGGAGGTAAGCTTGGCTATAAATACTGCAGATGATTATGAAAAAGGAGTATATTATCTGACGGTAACTGGTTTATCAATGGAAAATGGAGATGATGGCTCGGTAGGAAGAGGAAACAGAATAAATGGTCTCATTACTCCAAATCGTCCGGTTTCCATGGAAGCTGCAGCAGGAAAGAATCCCGTCACCCATGTAGGAAAGCTTTATAATATAACAGCAACAAGAATTGCAAATGATATAGTAAAAACATATGATGTTAAAGAAGCTTATGTGAAAATGCTTTCCCAAATAGGAAGACCAATAGCAGATCCATTAGTTGTTGGAATAAGCATTGT
>CAZBXJ010000093.1:0-4591 GCA_964495775.1 uncultured Thermoplasmatales archaeon
AAATGTCTAAGCTGCCTATTTTATCTGGAAGAGATGTTGTTAAAGCATTGTCTAAGATAGGTTATAAAATAGATCATCAGACGGGAAGTCACATCATAAGGAAATAGCAAAAGGGACATTAAGAGCCATAATAAGGCAGGCAGGCTTAACAATAGAAGAATTTATTCAGCTTTTGTAAAATTGTTGAAAGAGATTGCCAATATGCTGTAAGAAATCGGAATAGAATGTATGTGAAAATTCATCTCCCGAAAAATATTCATAGTATGATGCATATGGCAAAAGATGACAATAATGGAGGAAGCAAAGAGGGGAGTAATAACGGAAGAAATAAAAGAGGTTGCTAAAGCTGAGGGAATAGATGAAGAAGTTGTAAGGAGAAGGGTGGCGGAAGGTAAAATCGTCATTCCTCATAATCCTGTACACAATCCAAAAGCTTTGGGTATAGGAAAAGGACTTCGTGTAAAAGTAAATGCAAATATTGGCACTTCTAGAGAGTATGTAAATGTTGAAGAAGAAATAGAAAAAGCAAAAGTAGCTATGGAGGCAGGAGCCCATGCAGTTATGGATTTATCAACAGGTGGAAATTTAGATGAGATAAGAAAAAAGTTGCTGGAAGTTGTTAATGTTCCTTTTGGAACCGTCCCAATTTATCAGGCTGCGGTGGAGGCAATAAAAAAATATGGGGCTATAGTAGATATGAATGAAGATGACATGTTCAATGCTTTTGAAAGGCATGCTAGGCAAGGAGTAGATTTTGCTGTTGCACATGTTGGAGTGACGAAGCTGAGTGTTGAAAGGTTGAAAAAACAGAAAAGAATAATTCCAATGGTATCAAGAGGGGGCTCCATTCATATGGCATGGATTATTCATAATGGCGAAGAAAATCCATTGTATAAGAATTTTGATTATTTGCTGGAAATAGCAAAGGAATATGATTTAACTTTGAGCTTGGGAGATGGAATGCGTTCTGGCGCCATACATGATTCAAATGATAGGGCAAAATTGCAGGAATTGCTTATAATTGGTGAGATGGTGGAGAAAGCAAGGGAGAAAGGAGTTCAAACAATGGTGGAAGGGCCGGGTCACATGCCCTTAAATCATATTGAAGCAAACATAAAAATAATGAAAACTGTAACAAAAGAAGCCCCTTATTTTGTTCTTGGCCCATTAGTTACAGATGTTGCTCCCGGCTATGACCATTTTGTTGGAGGGATAGGAGGGGCTTTAGCTGGCTATTATGGAGCTGATTTCCTATGCTATATCACTCCGGCAGAGCATCTTTGTTTGCCAAGCGTTGAAGACGTAAGGCAGGGTGTAATAGCAACTCGCATTGCTGCTCATGCAGCTGATTTGGCAAGGGGCATAGATGTTGAGTGGGATAAAGAATTTTCAATAGCTCGCCAAAACCTAGATTGGGAGAAAATGTTTAAGCTTTGTATAGACGAAAAGAAAGCAAGGGAATACAGGCAAAAAAGATTGCCTATGGAAGAGGAAAGAGCTTGCTCAATGTGCGGAAAGTTTTGTGCAATTGAGATTGTAAATAAATATTTGGAGGGTTAAAATGGCAAAAGCTTTAACCATTGCAGGAAGCGACAGCGGAGGAGGAGCAGGCATACAGGCAGATTTGAAAACCTTTGCTTCATTTGGCGTGCACGGCATGTCTGCAATAACATCAATAACAGCTCAAAATACTGTAGGCGTGGAAGCCATATTTGATTTACCTCCATGGCTGGTAAAAAAGCAGATTGAATGCTTGGCTGAGGATATAGGAATAGATGCTGCAAAAACAGGCATGCTCAGCAATAAAGAAATAGTTAGGGAAGTGGCAGATACTCTCAAAAAATATGATTTTCCTGTTGTTGTGGATCCAGTTATGATTGCAAAAAGTGGAGCGTATTTGCTTAAAGAAGATGCAATAGATGCATTCATTAAATACATTTTACCCATTGCTTTTGTCATCACTCCAAACAAGCATGAGGCGGAAAGGTTGAGTGGAATAAAAATAAAAAATAGGGAAGATGCAAAAAAAGCTGCAAAGGAAATTAAAAAACTGGGAGCGGAGGCAGTGATAATAAAAGGAGGGCATATGCAAGTAGCTACAGATTTGCTTTATTACAAAGGAAAATTTATCGAATACAAAGG
Organism: uncultured Thermoplasmatales archaeon; assembly: GCA_964495775.1. Lineage (GTDB taxonomy): Archaea > Thermoplasmatota > E2 > UBA202 > JdFR-43 > JAPDJP01. Next base: position 2,143 of record CAZBXJ010000093.1, read on the forward strand.
AAAGAAAATAAAGGGATGCACCCATGGCACAGGATGCAGTTTTTCAGCAGCAATTACTGCAAATCTGGCAAAAGGCTTGGAGCTTGAAAAAGCTATTTTCATAGCAAAAAAATTCATAACCATGGCTATTCAATATGGAGAAAAAATAGGGCATGGACATTGCCCTGTAAATCCATTGGCTTATATGGCAAAGAATGCAGAAAAATGGAAAGTATATGAAGAGCTGTATGAAGCTGTAGAGGAACTAAAAAAGAAAAATATAGTTGATTTTATACCAGAAGTAGGAATGAACTTTGCCTATGCATTACCCATGCCCTATGCAAAGAGCATAGATGATGTTTTAGGTATAGAAGGGAGAATTGTAAGAGCAGGGAAAAAAGCAAAGGCAGGAGAAATAAAATTTGGCGCCTCCCGCCATCTGGCAAAAGCGATACTTAAAGCAATGGAATTTGATAGCAATGTGAGGGCTGTGATGAATATAAAATATGATGAGGATGTGTTAAAGAGATTGAGAAGAAGGTTTTCTGTATCATTTTATGATCGTCAAGAAGAGCCAGAAGAAATAAAGAAAAAGGAGGGTGCGACCATTCCTTGGGGAATAGAAAATGCAATAAGAAGAGCAGGAAAAATTCCGGATATAATATATCATAAAGGAGATGTTGGCAAGGAACCAATGATTCTCATTTTCGGAAAAAATCCGAAAGATGTTCTAAGAAAATTTGATGAAATAAGAAAGATGTAATTATCCCTCTGCCCTCTTTATAAATAGCAATTTATCATCTTCTTTTACAACTTCATCAAGTTTTGGCTTAATTTGCAATTTTTTATCCCTTACTATTCCTATAAGCAATTTTCTTTCATATTCCTTGAGAAGAATATCTTTAACTTGCATTCCAACATACTCTTTTGCGGGTGTTTCAACAATATCATAACCCTCTTTACCAGTTGAAACATCTTCAAAAAATTTCACAACATTTTCTTCAAAGACCGCAGAAGCCAGGAATCTTCCTGCTAATGCATCAACCACAACAACAACATCTGCTCCTGCTGTTCTTGCCCTCCTTATATTTTCCATTGAAGAAATGCTGGCTATTATTTTTGCATCAGTCAAATTTCTTGCTGCAAGCGTTGCAAGTATGGTATCGCTATCTTCTTTTAAGGCAATAATTACGCTTTTTGCTTGGCTTATATTTGCTTTCATTAAAACATCTTCTTTTTTCGGATTACCTTTAATAAAATGAATTTCTCCCACCCTTGGATTTATATCTAGAGTATCATCAACGAGAGTAATCTCAAATTTGTCTATAAGCTCATCAATAGTGGCATCGGAGGCATCATTATATCCCAAAATTACAATATGATTCTTCTGCCCGCTCCTTTTCAGTCCTCTAAGCCTTGCTTGTTGTTCTTCCACAATCATTCCAGCTACCGAACCAAAAACGAAAATTCCCATTAAAACAATAGGAAAAATCAATATTTTCATTAATGGATGTTTTGGTGTTAAATCTCCATAGCCAACAGTAGAAAGGGTTATGGCAATCCAGTAAAAGGAGTCTAGCCAGCTTGCATCTTCAATATAATGAAATGAAATCATTCCGATGATGTAAAATAAAGTAAAAAGAAAAATAGTTCTGAATGCTGAATTGAGCATAAATAATCTTTTAAACCTTCGAAACATGAAATTATATATTTAATTCTATTTATTTTTACCCAAAATTTCTACTCCTTCTTTTTTTCCAATGATAACTTCATCCGCCAAATTTATGAATAAACCATTTTCAACCACTCCTGGCAAATTATTTATTTTTTCTTCCATTTCTCTTTCATCCTCAATTTCTTCATATTTACAATCAAGAATATAATTTCCATTATCTGTAATAAATCCCTGCCTTATAGATGGCTCAAAACCAAGCTTCTTTAACTTTTCTGCCGTCCTTTTCCATCCAAATTTTACCACTTCTACAGGCAAAGGAAATGAAAAATTTTCAACGATTTTGCTCTCATCCACAATAATAACTTCCTTTCTGCTACAACTTGCAACTATTTTCTCCCTTAACAAGGCTCCGCCTCCGCCTTTAATCAAATTTAAATTTTTATTGACTTGGTCCGCTCCATCAATTGTTAAATCAATTTCTTCATAATCATTTATATCTGCAATTTTTATTCCAGCTTCTTTTGCAATTTCTTCGCTTTGCTTTGAAGTCGCTATCCCAATTATATCCAAGCCCTCCTTGACCATCCTTCCTATTTCTAAAATAGCATATTTTGCAGTTGTTCCCGTTCCTAAGCCGATGACCATTCCATCTTTTATTTGCTTTACTGCTTCCAGAGCAGCTTTCTTCTTTAACTCTTCCATGAGAATAAGCATGATTGTTTATAAGAATTTTAGTCAATCTATCTATCAACAAAATGTTTTTAAGCCCTGCATAAATTCTTTTTGGGGCAGGAA
>CAZBXJ010000094.1:0-4583 GCA_964495775.1 uncultured Thermoplasmatales archaeon
GCCACACAGCAAATAAATGGAAAAGATATTATCATGGTTATTATTGCAATGAAAAAGAATTTTACTTACAACATCCTTTTTCTCTTTTATTTTTATATTAAAAAACTTTAATATCTAATACTCCATGGATTATGCGAGGAGCATATGATTTTATTCTTTTGTAATACAAAAGCTCAGCATCTTTTCCATATTCATTGATTAAATCTCTAACTTTTTTAAACAACTCATGCGGAAACTCTTCTTCCTTGCATTTTTGATGGAAATGTATAATACCCTTTCCTTTCAAAGTTTCTAATGCATATGGTAAGAATGGAAATGAATCGAGATATCCCATAATAACACGGGTAGCAACATTTCTTGGCGCCACCACTCTGCAATCACCAAGTCTTGCTTCAACAAGATTGGCTACATTATTCAGCATGATATTTTCCTGCAGATATTTATATGCTATGGGATTTATTTCACAGGCATATACTCTTGTCTTGCAATGCACAGCTATTGGCAATGTAAAATAACCTATTCCAGCAAACATATCAACAACTACTTCATTTTTCTTTGCTATGCTCGCCATTCTTATTCTTTCATCTATGTTGCCAGAGGAAAACATAATTTTTGCAACATCAAACTTATATTTTATTCCATTTTCTACATGAATTGTTTCTGTATCTTTTCCATATATTAATTTAAATTGGGGTTTCCTTTCTATTCCTTTTATACCTCCAACATCTTCAAGCACAGCTTTACATTTCAAAACTTTTGCATATACTTCCACCACCTTTTCTTTCTCTTTTATTCCATTTAATTTTAAAACCAAAACATCTCCAAATTTCTCCCATTTTTTTGGCAATTTCTCAAAATCTTCCTTGCTAATTTTCCCTTGAAGCCTATTTTTTATTTCTTCAATAGGAACAAACACTTTTCTTTCTAAATATTCCTTTTGCTCTATAACCTCAAATTCTTCATTAATATTTGGAATGTCTTTAACTGGTATCTCTACCTTATCGCCATATCTTTTTATTTTTCTGCTGTTATCTAGCAATTTCATCTCAATAAGCCTGTTTTTTATTTCTTCAGCCTTTCTTTTATTAACAACAATAGCCAGCTTCATTTCAATATTTTCCATATTAATGCAATTAAAAATTTTGGATTTTTCTTCATAAATTCTTTTGCTACCTTCCATTGATAATCTATGTCTCCATATTTATTTATTAACTCTACATTTTCCTCTATATAATTTGCTATGAAATTTAAGTCCTCATTTTTTAGCTTTCTGTAAATTCTTCTCATTAACAAATGCCTTTTTAGTTCCTTCCCGAATTTTTCCATAAAAATTTTCTCATACATTTTAAAATCTGGGAAACTCTCTGCCAAAATTTTTGATGCAAGTAGGGATGCATATATGCCTCCTCCTGATGTTGCCTTTACCTGGCCAGCAGAATCACCAATCAATGCTAAATTTTTCCTATAAAATTTCCTTAGCCCATATGGAATTAAGCCAGCTTTACAATTGTCAATTTTTCTGTCAATTTTTCTTGCAAATATATTTATTTTTTCCTTAAGTTTTTTTGATTGGCAACCCAGCCCAATTCTGGCTTTTTCATCTGCTGGTATAATCCAGCCAAAAAAATTTGGGAAAAGTTCATTATCTAAATAAACCCTTACAAAATCCTCTTCCAATTTTTTTCCCTCTCCCTGTATAGCATTTATATAGCTTATTTTACCCATATTAAAAAGCTTTGCAACATTGCTTTTAGCACCATCTGCCCCTATTAAATATTCAAATTTTATCTCTTCCTTTCCATAAATTTTGTTCTGGCATATTTTCCTTACAAGAAAATTTAGTTTATATATCGCTCCTTCTGCCATCGCTTTTTCTGCTATTTCATTAACAAATTTATCTCTATCAATTACATATGCATGCGTTTTTTCTCCTCCTATACAAATTTCTTTTCCATTTGGAAAATGAACATACGCCCCTTTTATTTCATTTAAAATTGCATCTGTTTTCTGCAAATTTATAACTCTTTTGCTGACCAGTCCTCCACAAATTTTTCCTCCTATCTCTTTCTTCTTTTCTAAAACTATAACTCTATATCCTTTTCTTGCCAGTTCATAAGCAGCAGAATTTCCTGCTATTCCCGCTCCCACTATTGCAATATCAAATTGCATCAAATTTAAGTAATGGACATATTTAATAATGATGGTATTTAAAAAAAGGAATAAATTTTCTTATCTTGCTAGGTTTGTTGTAGATTCAGAAGGAAAAAGGATTGGTGAGAGCATATCCATATTTGAGGATTTATTGATAATAAAGAAAAATGATAAATTTTATGCTATCCCATTTAAGCATGTAGAGCTTAAAGAAAATGAAATTCATATAAAGGGGGTTATTCAGTGGGATAAAGCTGAAGAACTTGCAAGGAGATGGAAAAATGCTCAAAATGGTTATAGTAGTAAATAAAATTGAAATGTCCTGCGGGAAATTGGCTGCTCAGGTGGCGCATGCTGCTGTGGATTGTACATTGAAAGCATTAAAATTAAAGCCGGATGTAGTTAAAAAATGGCTTGAAGAGGGGCAGAAAAAGGTTGTTCTGGAAGCTGAAGAGAAGGAAATTTTAGAAATAGAAAAGAAGGCAAGAGGAATGAAGATAGTTACTAGCATAGTAAGGGATGCTGGGCTAACAGAATTGGCGCCAGGCACATTAACAGCCATTGCTATAGGCCCAGATGATGAAAAGAAGATAGATAAGATTACTGGTCATTTGCCTTTAAAATGAAAAGAGAAATTAGAATACTAGGAATAGATGATATGCCCTTTTCTTTTGGGGAGGAAAAGGTGGATATTGTTGGTGTTGTTATGAGAGGTGGCATTTATTTAGAGGGAGTTCTTAAAACAACTATAGAGGTTGATGGAAAAGATGCAACAGAAAAAATTATTGAAATGGTGGAGAAGAGCAAGCATAAGGAACAGTTAAAGCTCATAATGATAGATGGTGTTGCCTTAGGAGGATTTAATGTTATAGATGGAGAGAAAATATATTTGGAAACTTCTTTGCCCGTAATAACCATTACAAGAAAAAAGCCTGATATGCAAAAAATAAAAGAAGCTTTAAGAAAACATTTCGATGACTGGGAAAAAAGATTGAAAATAATAGAAAAAGGAGGAATAAAAGAAATTAAACTGAATTATCCTGTATATATTAAGCATTTTGGAATAGATGAAAAAGATGCTATTGATGCTATCAAAATTTCAATAATAAGAGGAGCCATTCCGGAGCCAATAAGAGTTGCCCATTTAATTGCAACTGGAATTAAAAAGGGTGAATCAACTGGTAGATGCTAATTTATAAATCTTGTATAAAAGAAAGGTAAAGTTGCTGACAAATCATATTGCAACTACTTTTCATTAGCCTGCAATTAAAATCACTGATTGAATAATTGAAAAGGAGGTTGCTATAGTTAAATTTCTTCATATGCAATAATTTTCTTTTATCAAAAAATTAAATGGATTTATTCAAGCTCCAGTTTTTAACAACATCTATTATTTCTTTTAGTTTTTCGATGTTTTCCTCAACTAAAGAACCATTTACAATAACATCTGCACCAGCTTCAATTTTTTTCCTTGCCATCTCTGGCGTTTTTATTCCCCCTCCGACAATAAGAGGAAGAGAGACTTTATTTTTTATTGCTTTTATAATCTCATCAGGAACAGGTTTTTCTGCATTTGAGCCAGCCTCCAGATAAAGACACCTTAGTCCCATACATTCTGCATACATTGCATATTTTACAGCCTTTTCTACATCATCTCCCCTTATAACATCTAATTTTGTTTTTGTTTCAACTGTAGTCGGGTTTTTGCTTGTGCTTATTATTAAATATCCTGTTGGAATGGGTTTTATTCCCCATTCCTTTACAAGTTTTGCTCCTTTTAACTGCTCTCCTTTCCTGTACTTATATTCTAAGGAGTTCAGCAAATCCATAAAGAAAATATAATCTGCATTACTAGCCACTGCCTCAGCAGAATTTGGGAATAATATTACCGGCAAACTACTATTCTTTTTTATTTCCTTTATGGTATCAAACACCATCTCTCTTTTTTTAACTGTTGAACCACCTACCATTATTGCATCGCTTCCATATTTCTCACATATTTTAGCTATTTCTCCCGCTTTTTCTGGCTCTTGTTTATCTGGATCTATCAGTGAAAAATGCATTTTTTTCTTTCCAAGCATCTTTTCTATCATTTCTTTTCCTAAATTTAAATAAACTTTAAAATTTTTCTTTTTAATATTTAAAAATAAAAGAGGATTAAATATTGATTATCCAAACTGTTATTTCATTGCTTCCATAGTTTCCTGCATTGTCATATGCTACTGCTTTTATTTGATGTGTTCCAAAAGAAAGATAATCCCAAGTCCATTCATAAGGTTCATCAAAATCTGCTGTCTGGAAATTATTATCAATATAAAATTCCACTCTGTTTATACCGGATTCATGATTTGTTGCTCCTACTTCAATGGTTATATATCCTATAATTATTGTTTTTCCTGTAATTGTTGGCATAATTTCTCTGTTTTCAACAT